>WQRQ01000131.1 GCA_009786685.1 Defluviitaleaceae bacterium | reverse complement strand
AATCGGCGGCGCAGGCTCCGACGTAACGGGCGGCGGTGCGGGGGTAGGCGAAACGGGCATGATTATCATTTCTTGGGCGTCGGGGGGGATTATTTCGTAGATTTCTTCCTCGGGGATGTAAACAGTCGGCGGCAGAAGCTGTATCCATGAGGCAGGCTCTACAATGGATTCCGTGGTCGTCTCGGGCGCAATGGTGGGTGTCGTTACCGTTCTTGTCGATGTTGCTACATATGTATTTTGGGTTGGCTCAATAACCCTCGCTTGCGCGGGGCGTGCGTCCAACATCATGTAAACCGCAAAGCCAACACAGCCCGCCGCGGCCACAAGCATTAAAAATGTACCAACGCCCGCAAGAAATCTAATCCTCGCACTGCGTTTGCCTACATAGTATGGATGGTATCTGTTGTTTCGGTTTTTGACGCGCACGTAATTTCCCCCGTAAAAGAAGTTAGGGTTATTATAGCATGGAAATTATTCTACTACCATACGATTTATTTCTTTTTTTAGCCTTCCTATGATTTTTTTCTCCAGACGCGAAATATATGACTGCGAAATCCCCAGCATATCGGCTACTTCCTTTTGGGTTTTTTCTTCGCCGCCCGGGTATAGGCCAAAGCGTAGCTCTATTATTTTTTTTTCGCGGTTAGAAAGCTTATCCATCGCGAGGGTGAGCAGCTCCTTGTCGGTTTCGTCCTCGATATCGCGGGAAATTATATCAGCTTCCGTGCCAAGAATGTCGGAGAGAAGAAGCTCGTTGCCTTCCCAGTCGATGTTAAGCGGCTCGTCTATGGAAATTTCGGATTTTGTGCGGGTATTGCGCCGTAGGTACATCAGGATTTCGTTTTCTATACAGCGGCTTGCGTAGGTCGCGAGCTTGATTTTTTTATCGGGGCGGAACGTGTTTATCGCCTTGATTAGCCCAATCGTGCCGATGGATATCAAATCCTCCACATTAATCCCCGTATTCTCAAATTTGCGGGCTATGTATACCACCAGCCGCAGGTTTCTTTCTATCAACGTCGCCTTCGCACCCGTGTCGTCCTCCGTGCCAAGCACCGCAAGTAACTTTGCCTCCTCGTCCGCTCCCAGGGGCGCGGGCAACACCTCGCTGCCGCCTATGTAATAGGTGGTGTTTTCCGGCTGCAAGGCCAACGCTCCCATTATCATGTTTCGGGCTTTCTCATATATCGCGCTTAACATTTAGCTTCCTCCTCGCTGGGTTGTAGCTGAAGTATAAAACGTGGATTAAGCGCAATTTGTCGTTACTTGACATTCGTGAAAAAAAGAATAAAATAATCGTTGTGGCAACTTCGGGGAGTAGCGCAGCTTGGTAGCGCGCTTGGTTCGGGACCAAGAGGGCGCAGGTTCAAATCCTGTTTCCCCGATATGAGGAAAGCCTGCAATCTTAACGGTTGTGGGCTTTTGTAATTTCAAGGCAAATTTTGTCGAGTTTTGAAACTTAACTTTCAAAAGCAGCGCAACGAAAAAAGGGCGAAAGCCCTTTTTCGTATACTACTCCCGTATCATACCTCAAAACTCGTTAAATTCCAATCCGTCAATGATAATCTGCCTTGATTGTTTTCCACTTATCAATACGCCGTGTACCGTGAGTTTTTTTACAAATTTTTGCATAAATTGTTGGCGTTGTTCATTGTCTAATGCTTGCCAATGTTCACGGAAGCCCGCCACAATTTCATTTTTCTTATAGCGTTTGCCTTGATATTGTTCCGCTCGTTCCAGTTGCTTTAATCGGGCTTGTAATTCTGCCCGTTTGTCGTTGCCAACTGCAACCATGCTTTGATACTCGTCAAAAGCTATGTTGCCCGACATGAAAAAATTGATAGCTTCCTTTGTTTTCTTTTCGATTTGCTCAACCTCGGCATTGATAACCAAAATTTCCTCGCTTCTGTCATATAGCAACGGCTCTATTTTGGTTTTGCCGATTTCGGTTAGGTTTTCAACCCTCGCAATATAATCTGTAAAAACTCGCTCTAATTCCTTATGGCTTAAATGCCCCCTGTTGGTGCAAGTTTCAAGATTGTAGGCGTTTACACACCTATAGCTTGGATATTTTTTTACGACTTCCCCGCTGTTGTCGTTTTTCTTGCGGTAAATCCAATGTGAGGAATACTTACCGCCACAAGTAGGGCAGTAGAGAATACCGCAAAAATAAATCTCGCTTGTCGGGCGTTTTGTACGGGATATTCTTTGTATTTTGCTGATTTTTTCCTGTACCTGATAAAATGTATTATTATCAAGTATCGGCTCATGGTGTCCGTCAACCTCAAAATATTTGCTTGGGTCTTTTGTGCCGTAGCGTACTTTGCCGATATGGTTACAATTTTCAAGCACATTTTTAACGGTGCAGTCCGTCCAACGTACCCCCGTTTTACTGCTTATGTTTTCGGCGTTGAGTGTTCGGGTAATTTGCCGAATGTTATAATCGTCATGCAAGTACATATTGAAAATGCGTTTAACAATTTTTGCTTCCGCTTTATTGATTGTTTGAATTTTATTGCCGTTTTCCCTGTCGTAGCCGTAGGACGGTGAATAATTGCTAATCATGTAACCCTCTCTTGCTTTTCGCTCAATCCCCATGCGTACCCGCTCTGCTAAATTTTCACGCTCGAACTCTGCGAAAATTCCCACGATTTTCAGAAACATACGCCCTGTTGCACTTGCGGTATCTATGCTTTCATTGAGCGAATTAAAAGCACAATTATTCTGATTAAATAAGTCTACCAACTCAATCAGATTTTTTGTAGAGCGTGTAAGGCGGTCAATTTTGTAAACAAGTACATTGTTTACCGTGCCGTTTTCTACATCTGCAATCAACCGCTTAATTTCGGGTCTGCCTTCTATATCCTTTCCGCTTATGCCCTCATCGGCGTAAATATCGTACAGTAACCATTCTTTAATCGTAACGTAGGCTCGTAGCTTTTCCTCTTGGGCTCGTATTGAGTAACCTTCTTTTGCCTGTTCCTCTGTCGAAACTCGAAGATAAATAGCTGTGCTTAACATTTTACATCAGCACCCCTCACTTGAAATTTCAGAGGTTTGCTGTCGTAACTTGTTAGCCTCGGCAATTTTCGGCACGGAAGTATTTAGAAAAAATTTTATCATCTCACGTTGTAAATTTTTTGGGAGAATAATTTTTTCTTTTGGGTCAACTTCTTTTTTCTTCATTTTGGACTACCTCTATAAAAATTGGTAGTTGAATATATGAAGAAACCGCCGAAAAATGCCTGTACTAAAAGTTTATTTTTGTATGGTTTTTCACTTACGCTATTGTACCTATCGAGATTAAATCTTCGGCGTCTTTGGCGTGGTTGTTGTACTTTTTTGCGACAAAAGCTACCAGTCGCAGATTGTGTTCTATTAGTATGTTTCGTGCGTCTTCGTCGCCCGTGGCGTACTCTTGTAAGTATTTTTTTTCTTCTTCTGCGGTAAGCGGCTGTGGGAAGGAATTGCCGCCTGCCAAGTGGCCAAACAAAAAAAAGCCCTGTAAAAATTGCAATAACCCAAAAAACATATTTTACACCTCCCGGCAACGACGCGCACACTTTGCGCGGCTAACGACGCGCGTATTTTGCGCGTCCTTGTTGCGCTTATATATTATGCAATAAGGGGAATATGTGTTACACTGGACATATTATTGGAAAATGTCCGAAAAGGAGAACGTGATTTGATAAAATCGGCGTTGTTGATTATATTTCTCACGGTTTTTGTCGCGTGTGGCGGAGACGGAATGGTAGAACTGCAAATCGCACCCGAGCCGAAGTTGGAGTTAGTAACTGAGTTGGAAACGGAAGCCATTATCGAAATTAAAACAGAAATTGAAGCAGAAATTGAAATTGAAGTTGCAATCGAAACTGAAGTCGAAGCGGAAGTCGAAACCAAAATTGAAGTCGAAATCGCCATCGAAATCGAGGCAGAGGCGGATTACACCCCTGTCGATTTGGCTATGCACGCGCTTTGGCAGATTCTTTCTGTTATAAATATAACGGAAGGCGAGAGCGGCGCATTTGACATTGATATAAACCTGGAAACGGGCATGGACGACGGTACGGGCTTACAGCACAACATAGTAATGGATATAAATATGAAAAAGATTTCCGACGGAAGTTATGTAGAATTGTTGACTACCATGGATTTGGATTTGGGCGATATTATGGGCGGATTTTTTCGCGGGACGGAGCTTAATATTGGTACGTACTCGCTCGTTCGTGGTTACGAGGTTTTGGATTCTCGCCTTATCGTCAGTGGGATGGAGCTAACGCCGGAGACGATAAATACCTTTGGGCTGGATGATATGCTCACCCTCGGTGGCTTTAGCATAGAAGATGTAATGCTGGACATGCTCCGACAAAATCTCACGATTTCCCGCGAGGCACTGGAAGAACTCGAAATTAGGATAGAGCCGCCATACATGGGCGAGTGGTCTGTGCAAATTTGGGGCGAAGAAGCGGAGTTGGATTTCGCGCTGGCTATGCTTCCGATAGATACACAGGGTGTGGAGCTTGGTGAGGCATTAATCTTTCTGAATATGTATGAAGAAAACCCACCACACCGCGCAATTATAGAAATTTACTGGGAAATGCCCGTAGGCGGAAATACCGCTCAATTTTTTGCAGTAATACGCGTACATTTTAATGCAACAGGCGACGCAGTAGTCATAGAATTACCATAGGAGGCTCCAAAATGAAAACACTTGTACTTGCAGAAAAACCATCCGTAGGAAAAGATATAGCCCGTGTCTTAGGTTGTCGACCCGGCGGCGGCTTTATGGAAGGGCCAAAGCACATAGTAACATGGGCACTCGGCCATCTTGTAACCCTTGCCGACCCCGAAGGCTACGACAAGGATTTTAAAAGATGGGATATTAACCACCTGCCTATTATTCCCGAAAAATTAAAGCTTGTGGTGATTCCGCAGACTTCCAAGCAATTTAAAACGGTAAAGGAGCAACTCCTTCGCAAAGACGTGGGCGATATCGTAATCGCTACGGACGCAGGGCGCGAGGGAGAGCTTGTTGCGCGTTGGATAATCGAAATGGCAAAGTGCAAAAAACCCATAAAACGGCTATGGATTTCGTCGGTCACGGACAAGGCTATAAAGGAAGGCTTTGCAAATTTAAAGGACGGCAAGCAGTATCAGGCACTGTGTGATTCTGCAAAAGCCCGCGCCGAGGCCGACTGGCTCGTAGGCATAAATGCCACGCGCTGCCTTACCACAAAATTTAACAGCCCATTGTCCTGCGGGCGCGTGCAAACACCCACAGTTGCCATCATAGCAAAGCGTGAGGAAGAAATTCGTAAATTTGTGCCGACGCCGTTTTTTGGGATTTCTGCCGATATGGGGAATTTTAAGCTGACGTGGTACGACGAAAAAAGCGGCTCGGGACGGTGTTTTGACAAGGCAAAAGTCGAGGGGATTTTGGAAAAAATCAAGGCAAAAAAAGACGCGGTCGTTGCCGATATTAATAAGACTATAAAGAGGAAACACCCGCCAAGGCTCTACGATTTAACGGAACTGCAACGCGACGCGAGCAAAAAATACGGTTTTTCGCCAAAGGAAACGCTGTCTATCATGCAAAAGCTTTATGAGGAGCATAAGGTTTTGACTTACCCGCGTACGGATTCTCGTTATATTTCCGATGATATCGTGCCTACGCTAAACGAGCGGATAAAGGCTTGTTCCGTTCCGCCTTATACAAAAATGTGTGCGCAGGTGCTAAAGTCTCCGATTAAGCCTAATAAAAATTTTGTGGATAATGCTAAGGTTAGCGACCACCATGCGATTATTCCTACGGAGGCTTATGTAAACCTTGGTAATTTTAACGATAGGGAACGTAAGGTGTATGACCTTGTGATTACGCGCTTTCTTTCTGTTTTTTTTCCGCCGTTTGAGTATGAACAGGTGTCGGCGGTTTTGAAAATTGATGGCGAGACGTTTAAGGCAGGGGGCAGGGTGGTTATTTCGCAGGGGTATCAGGCTGTTTACAGCGGAATGGAGGACGAGGAAGAGGACGAAGAAAAAGGCACATTGCCCGCCATGAAAAAGGGCGACAAACTGCCGATAAAGGCGTTAAAAATCACCGAGGGCAAGACGACCCCTCCCGCGCCTTTTAATGAGGCGACGCTTTTGTCTGCGATGGAAAACCCCGCAAAATACACCGAGGATAAAAAGCTGGCCGAGACGTTGTCAAAAACAGGCGGATTAGGCACTGTGGCCACCCGCGCCGATATCATAGAAAAGCTTTTCGACAGCTTTTTGATAGAAAAAAAGGGCAAGGATATTTTTACAACATCCAAAGCCCGCCAACTGCTCACCATTGTTCCAAAAGACCTAAAATCACCCGAGCTTACAGGCACATGGGAGCAAAATTTGTCTGCAATAGCCACCGATAAAATGAAAAAAGACGCCTTTATAAAAGATATCCGCAAATACACCCGCGAAATCATCACAGAAATCAAAAACAGTACGGCAACCTTTAAGCACGATAACCTAAGCACCACAAAATGCGAAAAATGCGGTCTGTTTATGCTGCAAGTATCGGGCAAAAAGGGCGAAATGCTGGTATGCCAAGACCGCGAATGCAACTCTCGGATTTCCGTATCCCAAGAAATCCGTTCTAAATGCCCACAGTGCCACAAGTTTATGAAAATCGTGGGGGTAGGGGAGAAGCGGCAGGTGATTTGCCCATGTGGACATAAGGAGAAGTACGAGAACTTCGAGAAGCGTAAGAAGGACGAGAAAAACTCCATGTCTAAGCGGGATGTGCAGGCTTATTTGGATGACGCGAATAAAAAGAGCAAACCCGATGTTAAGAATAGTCCATTCGCCGCGCTGAAGGGCGTTAAGTTCAGTTAAAATGCGAGCCGGCAAGCTTTTGGTCAAAAAAACAAAAATATTGTCAAGGGGACAGTTCTTTTGACAACAATCCTGTGTTTATGCGGGTTGGTCAGCTTTTAACCAAAAAAACATTTTCGTGCTGGATTTGAAGTTATAATTACTTATCCACGTACCACTTAGAACGTTATCTGTGAAGGGGGAGTATGTCAAGCAAAAGCTAAAATTTGTTTGAACGATTTTTCGTGATTTGTAAATCGCTCTATCCCCCAAACCGTAGGAAGCACAGAGTCCACA
>WQRQ01000130.1 GCA_009786685.1 Defluviitaleaceae bacterium | reverse complement strand
CCGTCTTCGAAGCCGGAGTAAAAGTTTCTGTTCCAGTTGCCTGTGTCCATTATTCCGCCTGCTTCTGCGTGCCATAGACGCTCTCTGAAAATTTGCTCGGCAAATTCCAATGCGCGTACCGTGTTTGGATGGGAAAAACCATAGTTAAGGTATGCGTCTACCATTATGCCGTCGTTTGAGGCGATAAGATGCTGCACGATATCACCGGGCTGGCCTGCTATGCCAAACTGGTCATCCACGCCGTCACCGTCCGTGTCGCGGGTTGCGCGGCGCATGATGTCCAGCATTGCGTCCCATGTCCATTGGCCAGCTTCGAATAGGTCTATCGGATTTGGCAAGCCCTCGGCGTTGATAATGTCGAGGTTTATGCCAAGCCCAAATGACTCCGCAAATACGCCGTGCTGGTAAATTGCCCATATTCCGTTTTCGTTTTGTGTAGTTGGGCCGCCATATAGCTGCGCGCCCATGATATCCGAGCCGGGCAAATTGGCATTATCCCATGGTTGAATTATGCTGCCCATGGCGTCCAGCTGCATCCAGCCCTCGAGAATTACAACGTCTGCCGCAGGCACGCCCGCGATTACACTGGCAGAAAGCGTGGGTAAGTAATCATCAAAGCCTACCACCCATGGCTCAAACCTTACGTTAAATACTTCTTCTACGCGGCGGGCATTGTCCCACATCATACGTGCTACGGGGTAGTTTGCCGCTGTCGCACGGTCCGGCTCGTCGCCCCATGCTATCGCACCTATCGGCGTATCCCACCACGCGCCTATTACCAACGTGCGCCCGCCAAAGTCACGGGCTTCGTGGAGCCTGCCGCCGCCGAGCTCCGGGGGTAAGCCCCAGCGATTGCCTTCTTCTACCGTCGCCGCTTCGCCTCCCGTCGGTGGTGGCGTATCTGCCGGCCGCTCGCCGCCTACGTTGTTTCCGCCGTCGCCATTGCCTCCACATGCGGCAAAAACCAGTAACGACAACGCAAGCAAAACAAAAATAAATTTTTTCATTCAAATTCCTCCTATATTAAAAAATTATTACCAAAATAAAGGCTCGAGACGATATTCCCACCAATCCACAGTCGGCGAAAAGCGGCTGTGCCGCTATCCTACGATTCCGCTGCGCTCCAGGCCTTCCACAAAGTAACGCTGAAGGAAAAGGTAGATTGTTAAAATAGGAACAATCGCAAGCATAACGCCCGCAAAAACGACCATTTGTATCAACAACGGGCTAAACACAAACTCCCTGGCGGAGAAGTTATTGCCCAGTGTCATAAGCATGGAAGACAGAAACCTATTGTTAGGCATAAGCAGCGATGTATAAAAAGTATCGTTATAATGCCAAACAAAAGCAAAAAGCAAAACGGTAACGATGGCAGGCACGGCGTTTGGAATCATCACCTTTACATAGGTATAAAAAGCACCCGCGCCGTCTATGAAGGCGGCTTCTTCGATTTCTTTTGGCAGGCCTCGGAAAAACTGCCTAAAAATATAGATATAAAGCCCGCTGCGCAGCCCTACCCCCGTGGCGGTTAAAAGCCCTATGGCAAGCCATCCGTTGCCGACATCCAGCAGGTTTAAATTAGTGCCGAGGAAAAACTGAAAATTTAAAAACATAGGAACCATATAGCTATGCACAGGTACAACGATGGTAACAATAACAATTGCAAAAAGAATATTGCTACCCGGGAATTTAAACCGTGCAAAGCCATAGCCCACCATGGAGCAAACAATAACATGCAATAGCGAAAACGCACCCGCAAAAATTAAGGTTTCTGCCAGTGACCGCCAATAATTCATATGCAAAACAGCGTAGTTGATATTTGCCATGGTAAAATTTTGCGGAACAAGGAAAATCAGCGGATTAATAACATCCTCGGGCGTCATAATCGCCCGCGAAACAATACCAAAAATAGGGCTGAGTATGATATAGCACACCCCAACAATGATAATGGCCATACAAATCCCCAAGATAAAATCCTTAACCTTGCCCGCCCATTTTTGTACCGTGTTATCAAAAGACGGCGAGTTAACCCAAGCTCTAATCATGTTCGCCCTCCTTAATTATAATAGAATACATATTTGGAAATTAACCAGCCCACAAAAAGCAAAACAATGCAGGCCGCCAGCGAGCTTACAAGAGCCATGGCAGACCCCTGCCCAAAGGCAAACCCATGTACACCGTCGCCCATATAAACATTGGTAAACGCCATTTGTCGTGCGGTTGCGACTACTTCGCTTTGCGCAAAGGTATCCACGATGGTATAAACAACATTTGTGAGAATAAGCGGACTAACCATAGGAATGGTAATTTTCCAGAAGGCCTCGTACCCCGTAGCACCCTCAATCTGCGCCACTTCGTACATAGAAGGCGGAATCGCCTGCAACGCCGCAAGGAAAATAAGAATCTGCACACCGCTTGCACGTATTACATCGTGCAGGCGCGCAATCATTTCGATAATATACTCGATGATAACCATGGGCATACCAAATTGCCATAGCATCATGGCGATGGACTGCGCGTCAAAGCCCTGCTGCGCCCGCATTACCTCGTCCGGCACGCTACTTACGCCGCCCATCATCATACCCATAATAAGCTGCAAGCTACCCTCGATGGCAGAAGTAGCCATCACCACAGGCAAAAAGAAAATCGCCCGCACCATGCTGCGCCCCAAAAATGCCCGATTAAGCAAAATCGCCATAAACAGGCTAAAAAATATAATCAGCGGCACATTAATTAGCATTTGGAAAACCGATTCCGCGAGTTGCCGGATATACGTACCATGCTCAAACAAAATAAACCGATAATGCGTAAGGCCTACCCATTCGAGGCTATAGCCGCCGTAGGTTTGGTCGATATGCAAATTATTAAAGCTAAAAACCGCGGATTGGAACAAATTTACAAAGAAGAAAAACACAACACCAACAATCCACGGAGAAATAAACATTAAACCCAAAACCATCTCGCGGTGGCGAAGGGTCAGACCTTTGCGCCTTGTTGTTTTTGCTTTTGTCATCCCTATGCCCCCCTAACTGTAAACCCTTCGGGTGGTATTTCTACCCCGTCGGATACAAATGGCCGTGTTGTATTGTTTACATATATACGCGTACCGTCAGAAAACTCCGTTACCGTCACTTGCCGCCCGCCTACATACATGTATCCGCCCGCAAGCACTTCAAAGTCTACCATACGCTCACCACGCAATGGGGCAAATACGCGGTTAAAAATATTATAATGCTCGATGGCTCTCTCCATCCAGTTTTCATACATTGTGGAGTACATACGCTCATGCGGTGAGAATTGCGCTTCCCGCGTGTGCGCGGCAGTAAAGGTGTATCTTGGTGACGCTCCCGTTGTCATGCTGTTAAGCAGCATACGCGTAGGGCAAAAATGCTCCATCATATTTGCGGGACGCCCCGCGAATTCCATAAAGCCATGCACAACCATCGGGAAAAACGGGACTTCGTAGTCGATGATATAGAATAAATCCGTCATCACAGGCGCGTCTACGATGTGTGT
Organism: Defluviitaleaceae bacterium; assembly: GCA_009786685.1. GTDB lineage: Bacteria > Bacillota > Clostridia > Lachnospirales > WQUN01 > WQVC01. Next base: position 3,639 of record WQRQ01000130.1, on the reverse strand, counting down.
CGCAAAGCGTAGGGAGTAGTCATTGCCGCCGGAGATTAGCAGGTTTGGGATTTCGTTTTCTATGCGGCCGAGCTGCTCCTTTGCGATAAGCCTTGCGCTTTCGCGGTCTACCGCGTCGCGGCGGAATAGGCTTTCTGTCACGATATCCCCGAGGTCGGTAAGCGCGAGGCTATCCATGTCTGTTCTGCGTTCAAATGCGGGCAGAAAACGGTCTACATGAAACGGCAATACACCCGGATGTACGAGGTTATACCAGTCATTGCGATACATGCTGAATTGTATTGTAATAGAATCCCGCCAAGTATCGCGGTTTCTGAAGCCTACATAACCCGCCAGCGTCTTGGCCGACTCAAATGTCCTGTTGAAATTACGCGAAAACCAGTTTACATGCTGAAAGCCCACCGCCGGGAAAAGCCCGCCACCATCGGCCTGCAAACGCTCGTTTAAGTCCAGCATTTCGCGTTTGCTGCCTACGGAGTTTATGCGACGTATGTTTTTTGCGACGTCGTGGTTTATTCCGCGGTTAAACCAGCCGTGTAATTGCATTTGAACAGGCTCTACTCCGCCCGCGTTTAACATATCCACAAAACGCTCCGCGTCGGTAAGCGTTGTCATTACTTCCGTTGTCATAAACGGCGTACCCATAATATGCCGCTGTATATCTATCGCGCCCACTACATCCATAAAAAACGAGCGGTCGCCCGGGCCGTCCAACGGAGTAAGCACACCAGTCTCCACAAGAAAACCCTGATACGCCTGCGCCATCTCCCCTACTCCGCCATTAGCCAAAAAGTGATAAATTATCGTGATATCGCCTTGGTAAATATCCTGCTGTACGACGGTCATATCCATGCCACCGCCGGGCATTGGCAGGTCGGTACTTGCGCGAAGGTTAAAGCTAAACCACGCATTATTGTAGCTGTTTGTGCGCCCCGCTACCTCCGCGTTTACTATGGCCAAGGCCGAGCCGCTGTACACATGTGCCAAAATCCCCGCGCCGTTATTTTGTATACCAAACACAGGCAACCGCACAGGCTGCATTACCTGCGGCCTTATAATTGTCGTCAAAGAATCAACACCATACACCGCGCTGATAAACTGCTCCTCGCGCTCCTTGCCATTGTTAAACATAATCACGCCGCCCGCACCGCTTGGCACAAGCATAAAGCCCTCGTCGTCCAAGCCGCCCGCGCCAAAAAACTTCATAAAGTCGAGGTTAAACGGCTGCGCCAACGCGTCCGTGGTAAACTCCGAAAGCGGCAGGTTTGCGATTAAACGGTCGCGGTCGAGGATAAACTCCAGCGTCATGTTAAAGTAGTCAAAATCCAGCACAACATCCGCGCCTGCTCGCTCATTTGCTTCTATCGTCTCGTAAAATGTCCAGCCCACACTCTCAAAAATCCGCAGCATATTTGCCGCATGTATCGGCATTCTCGCGCCTTCGCTCATCTGGTAAAAGCCCGGCCTATCATCGGAGGGGAACCAAAATTGTATAAGTGTACGTTCGTCGGCACGGGTTTCCACGTTGGCAAAAATACGCTCGTAGAAAAATTCTTCTTCTATATAAAACGGAAGAAAATCAATCCCGATATCTAGGTTGCCGATTACATACTCAATACGCACGCCATTGGGAATCGAAAAAATTTCAAACTGCTCGTGATAAACAGAATCCGGGAAAAGCCAACGGAACTGCCGCATACGCGCCTCATTAAAAAACCTAAACCCAACATGTGAGCGCATGGTCCCTCGCTCAAACGGGTTAGCCCCGGTATCGTCGTCCACCCCCGGCGGATTGGAGTACCAGACATGGTTATTACGCAAGTCCACGACGGCGAGGTGTGTAGTGCCTTCGCAGATGTACATGGCAAGGTAAGGCGTCTGCGCCGCCCTCACAAAACCTTCAACCAAATGGCCTAAAATTGGCTCGAAGGGTCGCGACTCGCCAAAATCCTGTACCACCGTCAAATGGTCAAACTCGTAAATTGTAAAGCTGTGGATGTAAATAACATACGCCAAAATACCAAGCGCAACCACACCCACAAAAATTAACCTATTGCGCCATGCCTTCATCGGAACATCAACTCCGTATAAATACTATAGGCAAACACCCAAAGCTGCTGCCACAGCGAAAGTAATAATGTGATAAGAAAAACAATAATAATAAGCGCGATAAATGTAAGAAAAATAGTAGCAACGGCCTTGCCCGCGCCGTAGTTATGCACGGTAACAAGCCCCGCAAACGCAAGAAAAACAAAATACATCATACCAACGGCCAAAATCATAAAATAAAACCCGGCCTCGTCGGCAGAAATAAATCTGCTCAAAACAGTAGCAGGCACGATGGTAAGCACAAGCGGCGTCATGGCATAACACATCGCCATAAAAATATCCTTTAGCCGTCCCTCGCCGTCGGTAAGCGATGTCACAGACCAGTTGCTTACACAAAACAAAATAAGCGCGCCCACCATCATCATCGCATTGTTTAAGCTGTTAAGCGCGAGGGGGTTTTGAGGGTTAACCACCAGCGAAGCATACTGGTCGTTAATCGCATAGGAAAAAAGCAGTAGGATTAAATTTAAAAATGCAATTTTTAGCGTACCCTCCCGCTGATATTTCATGGCATAAAAGCCCTCAAAGGGGCGCGTCATAATACGCAGTGGCAACGAGTAAAACCCAAACACCTTACTCATCCGTGTCCGCCCCCTTACCTCTTACTTTACGGTAGACCTTAAAGCCCATAAACAAACCAAGCAGCACCATTCCACCGGTCAAAATATTTGGCAATGTCCCCTGCATAACATCCAGCCGATTACGCTGAAACGCCACGGAAAAATGACGCACATCCATGCCGCGTTGCAGGTAGTACATAGCATTTACATTGTCGCCCGCAGAAAGCAACGACCGCCCGATACCCGCCCACGCCAGCGCGAAGTTTTCGTCGAGGCGTACAAGCTCGCGCCAGTATTCTGTGGCATAGCGTTCGTGGCCGTCGTAGCGCATTTGTATCGCCGTGTTTATCAGACGACCGTATTCTGTTTGTTGGAATTGGATGATTCTGCCACGGTTTTGTGCGTCGAGCAGCAGAATGTCGTCGTTATACATTCCGATTGCCACAGGGCGGCGGCTCATACCTTGCAGACTTCCCGTTCCCGCAAATACATATAGCAGATTTCCTTCATTGTCATAGGTATACACGCGCCCGCGATTAGAGCATAACGCAGAAAACTTGCCATGCGACCGCGCAATCACATCCGTAAAAACCGAAGGCCCCGCCATCGCACCCGTATCGCGCCAGCCTTGGTCGCCGTTAATCACCACGTTTGCGTTAAAATTAACAAGCACGTCCTCGCCGCGTGGGTTTAGCCGCATTACCTGATTATTTAAATGCCAAGTCTCCACATGTGTAGTGAAAACAAAGCCATACTCGTCGATATCCATGCTCTGAAACTCACGCGGAATAAACCGTGTTTGCACCGCACGTTGCTCCTCCGTCATTATCAGCCGCCAAACCAAATCCACCGGGCTAAAGGTGACATCAATAGTGCCAAAATACCCAAGAAAATCCCCCTGCGCATTAAAGGACATTATCCCCTCAAACACCCGCTGCACAATCACAAAAGTACGCCCGCCCCTGTCCAC
>WQRQ01000129.1 GCA_009786685.1 Defluviitaleaceae bacterium | reverse complement strand
CCCCCGAGCCGATAATCGCCCCATCACCCCCACCGGTCAACGACCCACCGCTTGTCATAAACCTAACGGAAGCCCCCGACCCATCCCCCTCTCCATGGCAAAACGCCTGGGAGATGGTATCCCAAATGCGTGTCGGCTGGAATCTCGGCAACACCTTGGACGCGCACCCGCACGGCAATGTAACGGCATTCGGACGCCCCATCGAGACCCACGAAACAATATGGGGCAACCCCTTCACCACCCGCGAAAACATCGAAACCATCCGTGAGGCGGGCTTCGACGTACTCCGCATACCCGTGACGTGGTATCCGCGCCTCGTTCGCAATTGCGATAACTATACAATCCGCGAGGACTGGATGGAACGCGTCGTACAAGTAATAAACTACGGCCTAGACGCAGGCTTTTTTGTGATAATAAACACGCACCACGATGAGTATTTGTTTAGTCTCTTCGACGACTACATGGAGGATTCCATCCACGTAATCACGCGCCTCTGGGAACAAATCGCATACGTATTCCGCGACTACTCGCACAAGTTAATCTTCGAAGGCCTAAACGAGCCGCGCACCATAGGCAGCCGCGCCGAGTGGAACGGCGGCACACCCGAAGAACGCAACAACGTAAACATCCTAAACCAAGTATTTGTAGACACGGTACGCGCCACCGGCGGAAACAACACAAACCGAATGCTGATGGTTCCCACCTACGCCGCCGCAGTAGTACCACAAGCGATAAACGACTTTGTGCTACCATCAGACCCCACCAACGACGAAAACAAATTAATCGTATCCCTTCATATGTACGCGCCCTACACATTCGCCTTAACCCTTGGTGACAACATGCGCATGGGTTGGTCAACCCAAAACCCCGAGGACGTAAACTCCATAACCCGCGGCCTCGACTTGGCCTACAACGCCTTCACATCAAACGGAATCCCGGTAATCATGGGCGAAATGGGCGCACTAAACCGAAACAACACCGACTCCCGCACAAACTGGACTTACTTCTATGTAACAGAATCCCGAAACCGTGACATAGTATGTATCTGGTGGGACAACGGCCGCTTCGGCACATCCCTGAGCCGCGCAGACGGCGACCACTTCGCCATCCTCGACAGAAGAACAAACACCTTCCCCTTCCCGGAAATCATCGACGCACTTATGCGGGCTACGGAGTGATACCCGACGTAAATACCTCTCCGCAACCAAGAAGGTCTATATATTTGGCTTGAGGTTTTGGGCTTGGATTTTTTGTAAAATATATTCTATCCTCATCATGCCTTACATCGTAGTTAAAATACTCCAACACATTTTGCCCCAAAACCTCCTGCTTAATTTCTTTATCGAAGGGAACAAGAATATTTACCTGAGTTATCACCCAGCCCGCTATTTTAATCGCGGGTACAGTTATCAACTTTGCAGGAGTAGAGCCTGTAAAGCCGTGCAAATCGAGAGTTTTATACGGCAATTTATCAAAGCCGAATTTAACAGCAGTATTTGCAGAAATTACAGTTAAATAAGCCCCCGAATCCAACATAACTTTTGTAAAATCATTCGTCGGTTGCTCGTAGCCCACAAACTCTATTTCAAGAAATATATGACCCTCTATGCGGGTTATATCTACATAGTTCCCCATACTCACCTGCTCAATGACGCATAAAAATTAAGTGACGGCAACAGAGTATATGAGAGGGTCTCCCCATAAGCACCATCTTTGTATTGGTTGTATATCCCCTCTTCTACACCCTCAAAAGGCCCATCTGCTATCACAACAGGAACACCCGCAATTGTTTTATTCCCCTCGGATTTTTCGCAATGGACTATATACACCCATTTGCCGTCAAAACTATTATCAATCTCTTGAATTAACATGCGCTTAGGATTTTGAAGAATTTCATACATAACGAAACCTCCCTACCACAAATATTGCCTTTATAATTGAGTATACACCCATACTAATCCTATCTGCAACAAAAAAAGACTGATACTTACGTAAAAACAAACCCCTAAGTAACCCCCTTCTCCTGCCAAACCCGCGACTTCCACCTAAAAAACATAATCACGCCTCTTACGCATTCATCCAAGGCCGTCCCGATAACGATTCCCACAACGCCCATGCCAAACACCGAGCCGAGCAAAAATCCACCAAGCGCACCCAGCCCCCACATGGTACAAACGCCTACATAAACAGGAAATTTAACATCCCCCACGGCGCGTAGCGAGCCAATAATAACCATATTAAACGCCCGTCCTATTTCCAAGAAAATAAATACAAACAACACCTGCCGCCCCGCATAAATAACATAAGGGTCGTCGGTAAAAATCCCAAGCAAGGTCTCGGAAAAAATAAAAAACACAATGGCCACCAAAACCGAAGAAAACGTCGCCACCCGCAGTATCTTAAAGCATTTTTTATAAATCTCGTCATACTGCTTCGCGCCCATTAAATGGCCGATAATAATTTGCCCGCCCTGTGCCAGCGATATGGTAAGTACAAACATAAACACATTTAACGCCCGTCCGTAAATTCGCGTGGCAAGCGCGGCAGACCCCATCCCTGCGACAACGGTAGTCAAAAACGTCTGATACCCGATGTACGATAAGTTCTCCCCTGCGGCGGGTACACCAATCTTAAAAATCTGCTTGGCATACTTAAACGGAAACGCAAGCAATTCGATTTCCTTAAACGGGTTGCTTATTCGCTTATGTAACAAATAAAATCCGATTCCCAATGCGACGGCGCGGCTTATTACCGTCACAACAGCAACCCCCGGCACGCCAAAAACAGGCAATCCAAAAGGCCCAAAAAGCACGATAAAATTACCGATGATATTCAAAATATTCATAGAAGCCGTAGTCACGAGAGTATCACGGGTATGCCCATAGCTTCGCAAAATCGCATTTACACCGGTCAGAAGCCCCTGCAAAAAGATAAACCCGCCAACAAGCAAAAGCACGATACTCGCATGGTCGCGCACATCGTCATAAAGGTCGGGCATTATCCCCAAAATCGCGCCGCGCCCAAACACAAAAACAAGGCTGAGCACCAGCCCAAACGCAAAGTTACAATAAAGCGAAACGCCGGATACACGTTTAGCCTCATTATATTTCTCCGCGCCCAGATACTGCGCAATAATCACCGCAGACCCCACAGAAACAAATCCAAATATCGTAATGGCCATCATCACAAACTGGTTGGCAACACCAACAGCAACCACGGCATCATCCGAGTACTGGCTCAACATAAAAACGTCAACATTGCCCATGAGCATAAAGAGCAACATTTCCACAAAAATAGGCCAAGTTAAGGCCAAAAGAGAAAGCTTCTTATTATCCATAAATATCCCTGCTTTGCAATAAAAAACCGCCCAAAGCCAAAGCTTAAAGCGGCCACAGTATTAAGATAATAATTCACATGAGAATAAATTGCAAGAAAAAAACCTTAATAATTAACAGAACGCAACTCGAAAAACGCCTGCGGATGAACGCATACAGGGCAAACCTTAGGCGCACTTGTTGCGTCTACCAAATGCCCGCAGTTTCTGCATAGCCATACGGATTTTTCGCTTCTTGTAAATACCTTGTCCGTTTTTATATTTTCCAAGAGCGTTAGGTATCTTTCTTCGTGTTCCTTTTCTATTTTCCCTACCCCGTCGAATAATCGGGCGATGTTATCGAAGCCCTCTTTTTTGGCTTCTTCGGCCATACGGCTGTACATTTCTGCCCATTCTTCGTGTTCGCCTTCTGCTGCTATTTTTAGATTTTCCTGTGTCGAAGGTATCTCCCCGCCGCATAGTAGCTTATACCATATCTTGGCATGTTCCTTTTCGTTGCCTGCCGTTTCATCAAAAATCCCCGCTATCTGCTCGTAGCCATCCTTTTTTGCCTTCGCCGCAAAATATGTGTACTTGTTGCGTGCCATGGATTCTCCCGCAAAAGCTTCCCACAGATTTTTTTCGGTTTTTGTGCCTTTTAAATTTTTTGACATTATATTTCCTCCACGGTTAATTTTAATGCTATTATTGCCGCCCCGGTTTTTGATTATACAAACCCCTTGCGCCTGATACATACAACTGTTACACTAGCAATTGACAAAGTTTAGGAATTTGTCAATTTTACAAAGAGGTGTTTTTTGCAAATGGGAATTTTAGAAAGAATATTTGGCAATTACAGCGATAAGGAAATAAAACGACTAAACCCCACGATAGACCGCATAGAAGCCCTTGAGCCGGAAATGCAACGCTTGTCCGAGGGCGAACTACGAGGCAAAACAGATGTATTTAAAAAAATGCTCGCAGACGGAAAAACCTTGGACGATATCATGCCCGAGGCTTTTGCTGTGTTCCGCGAGGCTACGCAGCGGCTTATCAGCCAGCGGCATTTCCGCGTGCAGCTTTTGGGCGGCGCAGTTTTGCACCAAGGGCGTATTGCGGAGATGAAAACGGGTGAAGGTAAAACCCAAACCGTTGCGCTTCCTTTGTATCTTAATGCACTCGAGGGCAAGGGCGCGCACCTTGTTACGGTTAACGAATACTTAGCAAAATACCACGCGGAGATGATGGGTGTGATGTACGAGTATCTTAGGCTTAGCGTAGGCTGTATCGTCCACGACCTAAAACCGCCGGAACGCCGCGCCGCCTATGACTGCGATATCACCTATGCCACAAACAACGAGCTTGGGTTTGACTATCTGCGCGACAACATGGTCGTGTTTGAAAAAGATAAAGTGCAACGCGGTCTGCACTACGCGATTATCGACGAGGTAGACTCGATTCTCATAGACGAGGCGCGTACGCCGCTTATTATCAGCGGGCCGGGCAATAAGTCCACCAAGCTTTACAGTGTCGCGGACAACTTTGTAAAAACACTCAAACGCGGACGTATTCTTAATGAAGAAGAAATGAAAAACCCCATGCTCCGCCAGCAAGTAGAAGAAGAAGGCGACTACATCGTAGACGAAAAGAAAAAAGCCGTAACGCTCACCCAAGACGGCGTAAAAAAGGCGGAGAAATTCTTCCAAATAGAAAACCTCTCCGACCCTGAAAATGTTGATACCCAGCACTATATTAACAACGCGCTAAAAGCAAACTACAACATGCACCGCGACATAAACTATGTAAGCAAAGATGATGAAATCATCATCGTAGACGAGTTTACCGGGCGTTTAATGCCGGGGCGACGTTATTCCGACGGGCTTCACCAAGCCATTGAGGCCAAGGAGAATGTAAAAGTACAGCGCGAGAGCAGAACACTCGCCACCATCACCTTCCAAAATTTCTTTAATAAATATGCAAAAAAAGCGGGTGCGACGGGTACAGCCATCACCGAAGAGGGTGAGTTCCGCGATATTTACGGGTTGGACGTTATTGCCGTACCCACAAACATGCCGATGATACGCGACGACAAGGACGACCTGATTTACCGCACAGAAAAAGCAAAATACAACGCCCTTGTAGAAGAAATCGCAGAAAGCCACAAAGTAGGCCAGCCCGTCCTCGTAGGTACGGTTAGCATAGAAAAATCCGAGCTTGTTTCCGCGCTATTAAAAAAACGCGGCATTCCGCACGAGGTGCTTAACGCAAAACAGCATGAGCGCGAGGCAGATATAATTGCGCTGGCGGGGGAAAAGGGTCACGTTACCATCGCTACTAACATGGCAGGACGCGGCACAGACATCCGCCTTGGCGAAGGCGTCGTAGAAGTTGGTGGCTTAAAGGTACTGGGCAGCGAGCGGCACGAATCACGGCGTATCGATAACCAGCTACGCGGACGTGCGGGGCGTCAGGGCGACCCCGGGTTTTCGCGGTTTTATCTTTCTGCCGAGGATGATTTGTTACGGCTTTTCGGCGGTGACCGCATGAAAAACATAATGAGTACGCTAAAAATGGAGGACGAAGATGTTCTCGAATTCGGAATGCTCACCAAAGTCGTCGAAAACGCGCAAAAAAAAGTAGAGGGCAATAACTTCGGGATACGTAAGCACCTTCTGCAATACGACCAAGTAATGAACGAGCAGCGCGAAATAATCTACAGCGAGCGCAACAAGGTAATCGAAGGCGCAAACCTGCGCGACAATATCTTTAATATGATAAAAGCCGTAATCGGCCGTGCCGTAGACGAGCATACCGCCGAAGGCGACATCCCCGAGGACTGGGATGTGCCGGAGCTTAACAAATTCCTGTCCCCTATTTTCCGTGGGGACGCGCTTGTTCTTTCTTCCGAGGACATGGAGACGGTTACAAAGGACGGCGTAAAAGAAAAATTAATCACCGAGGCAAATAAAAAATACGAGGCAAAAGAAGCCGAAGTAACCCCCGACCGTATGCGCGACATAGAGCGAGTAATAATGATGCAATCCATAGACCGCCGCTGGATGGACCACATTGACGAGATGGATCAGATGCGGCAGGGCATAAGCCTTCGCTCGTACGCACAGCGCGACCCGCTGGTGGAATACAAATTCCTAAGCTTCGATATGTTCGAAGAAATGAGCAATAATATCCAACTAGACACAGTACGCGGGCTGTTTAACGTGGCGATTATCACGGAGCAGCAGCCGCAAATGCAACAAGCCGTAGACATGAATCAAATCTCCACAAACAGCAGCGAAACCGCCGCCGTAAAAAAACCTACACGCCGCACAGAGGCCAAAGTAGGTCGCAACGACCAATGCCCATGCGGCAGCGGCAAAAAGTTTAAGCAATGTTGTATAAAAACATAAATTCCATCCACCGCGCCCGGCGCGGTGCGCGGGAGCGGAGTGGAGCAGGGCTTCGCCCGGCGTAACGAGGGGGTTTGGGGGCGTAGCCCCCATTAGAATGGAGGCTAATTATGCCTAGCAGTATGCCGCTTATTAAAAAAAAGGAAAGAAAGCCTAATGTAATCCGCTGCCGCCGCTGCGGCAATATGTTTGAGGTAGAAGGCCTTGTAGGGCCTATATGCCCTTCTTGCAAGCTGGAGCGCGAGGAGCAGTTTCAGATTGTGCGTATATTTGTGCGAGAACATCCGGGGATTAGCGCGCTGGAGGTACACCAGTGTACGGAAATCCCTATGGAAGCGATTTTAAAATATATCAACGCAGGATTGCTGGAAGTGGTAAATATCGAAAACGCGGACGGCCAAGTCAGCGAACGCGTGGGCGTAATGCTAAGAAAAGCACAGGCGAAAAAAGAACAACTCGACATGAAAAAACAAGGCAAGCCAATGCCACCCGCCGAAGGCATGGACCTTCTCAA
>WQRQ01000128.1 GCA_009786685.1 Defluviitaleaceae bacterium | reverse complement strand
GATTAATTCGAAATCGGTCTCGCCTATCGCAAAAAACGCGGTGAGGCGTTCGCGATTTTTTGCTCTGCCGAGACCGTTTCTCATTTAATCCGCTTTAAAAGAAATACTACAAAGATACCATCCATCATATTTGTACCCTTTTCACGCTGAACAATAAATAACACAAAATCCCCCCGGCCCATATATTTAAAGGCTCGGACCGCTTTTATCAAAATCATCCAAACCGGAAAAGTAACGCAAAAAACACATATGCCCCGTCCACACGCCTTCCCAAGCACCCTTGCAAAAATGGGCGCGATATGGTAAATTCCAAGCAACTTTTTTTAAGAATCGAAGTGGAATATGGAAAACCTAATCGTACAAAAATACGGCGGCACGTCCGTAGCAAATGCCGACCGAATAATGTATGTGGCAAAAAACATCTTAAAATCGCACGCAAAAGGCAAGCGCATGGTAATCGTGGTTTCTGCGCAAGGGCATACGACGGATAAATTGATGGAGAAGGCACGCGGGATTAGCTCCGAAGGCAGCAGACGTGAGTTGGATATGCTTTTGGTTACGGGCGAGCAGCAGTCGGCCGCGCTTTTGGCTATGGCCTTGCAGTCGCTGGGGCATTCTGCTGTTTCGCTTAACGCGGCGCAGGTGGGGATTGAGGCTACGAGTATTCATTTTAATGCGCAGATAAAAAAAATCCGCACCACACGGATGAAGGAAGAGCTTGAGAAGGGCAATATCGTAGTAGTCGCGGGCTTCCAAGGCGTTAATCGCCATGGCGATATGACTACGCTTGGGCGCGGGGCTTCGGATACTACGGCCGTGGCTATTGCGGCTGTGTTAAAGGCCGAGCTTTGCGAAATCTATACCGACGTGGACGGTGTTTATACCGCCGACCCGCGGATTGTGCCTAAGGCTAAAAAGCTGGACGCAATTAGCTACGATGATATGTTGGAATTGGCTTCTTCCGGCGCAGGGGTGCTACATAACCGTGCGGTTGAGATGGCTAAAAGATACAATGTTAACTTGGTACTGCGTTCGAGCATGAACGACAAGCCGGGTACGATGATAAAGGAGGACATAGGGTTGGAGCGTTTAACGGTAAGTGGCTTGGCAATAGACAGAAACGTAGCGAGGGTATCGGTGACAGGCTTGCCGGATATACCGGGGGTGGCGCAAAGCATTTTTATGCCCTTGGCAAAGGCAAAGCTTAATGTAGACATAATTTTGCTTTCCGTAGGAGAAGGCGATAAGCGTGACTATTGCTTTACCGTGCATAAGCAGGATATGCAGGCAGTCTGCGAAATCCTGGAGGCGCACAAAGCAGAAATCGGCTACGAATCCCTAAACACCGACGAAAACCTTGCCAAGCTAACCATAGTAGGCGCAGGCATGGCCTACAACGCAGGCGTAGCCGCCTCGATGTTTGAAGCCCTATACGAATGCGGCGTAAACATAGAGACGATTTCCACCTCAGAAATAAAAATCACCGTGCTGATAGACGAAAGAAACATCACAAAAGCCGCCAAAGCCGTACATGATAGGTTTGAGCCGATGTTTTCGGACGATTATGAAGAAACGATAGAATAACAATTGACATCCACTATAAAAACCTAGTATAATATCCACCGATTGGAGGTAGTACGAGATGATAGAACCTAAAAAGAAAACGTCGAAAGCAAGACGTGACAAAAGACGCGCACAGACATGGAAAATTGCCATGCCAAACTTGGTATCTTGCACAAAATGCGGCGAGCTTGTTGCTTCGCACCATATGTGTAAAGCGTGCGGGTCTTATAACAGGCGCGAAGTTTTAAAAATTGCTGAGTAGGTAAACACGGATTCCCGGCGTGGAGGGGCGAGATGGCTCGCCAAGGCATACGCGGCAATCCGTGTTTTTTTGTTGCATTTAAAAGGAAGATATCATATGGATAAATTAACGATTGCTATTGATACGATGGGCGGAGATTTGGGCTGCGCGGCTGTTATAGAAGGAGCGTTTATGGCGATGGAGCAGTTTCCGTTTCTTGAGCCTGTGCTTTTTGGCCCGGAGGATTTGCTTACTGCGGAGATTAAAAAATATTCCAAAAAAGTCAATAAGACAAGTGTAATGAAAATCGTACACGCGCCCACAGTTATCGAGCCGAGCGAGCAGCCGACGCTTGCCTTTCGACGCAAGAAGGATTCTTCTATTGTGATGGGGTTAAAATATGTGAAGGACGGCCATGCTCGGGGTTTTGTTTCTACGGGGTCTACCGGCGCGCTTCTTACGGGGGCTACTGTGATTATCGGGCGCAAAAAGGGCATTGAGCGGCCTGCGCTTGGTACGGTGTTGCCTTCTAAGACGGGGTATACGCTTTTGCTCGACTGCGGTGCAAATATGGACTCCAAGCCGTCGTATCTGGCGCAGTTTGCGCAGCTTGGCACGGAATACATGCAAAAGGTAATGGGCATCAGCTCCCCCCGCGTAGGCCTGATAAACGTAGGCGCGGAAGAAGAAAAAGGGAATGCCTTAGCAAAAGAAGCATATACTCTATTAAAAGAGACAAGCGATATAAACTTTATCGGCAATATAGAAGGCCGCGAAATCCTGGCGGGCGACGTGGATGTCGCTGTCTGCGACGGCTTTACGGGCAATGTTTTGCTAAAGCACACGGAGGGGTTTGCAAAAATTATGCTTGGCATGATAAAGGAGCAGCTTCTTTCGTCCACGATTTCTAAAATCGGTGCGTTGCTTGCTAAGGGCGCGTTTGGTAAGCTTAAAAAACGCTTCGATTATCGCGAGGTTGGTGGCGCGCCGTTTCTTGGGCTAAATCATATTGTAATTAAGGCGCACGGTTCTTCCGACGCGCTTGCTATAAAAAATGCAATTCGCCAGTGCGTGGAGTACGGGCAATAAAAGGCACGCGCAATGAATGCGCGTATCAGGAGAGGAAATTTTATGGAATTTGAAAAAATCAGAGACGTAATCGCTGAGCAGCTAAGTAAGCCAAAAGGCGACATTACACTCGAAACACGCTTTGCGGAAGACCTTAACGCCGACTCGTTAGACATCTTCCAAATCATCTCGGAATTGGAAGAAATTTTTGGCATGGAATTCTCCAACGAGGACGCAGAAAAGATTAAAACAGTAGGCGACGCAGCCGAGTATATTAAAAAAGCGTTGGCGGCGTAATCTATGAGCGACTTGCAGACAAACTTGGGCTATACCTTTGGTAGACATAGCCTGTTAAAACATGCCATTACACATTCATCATTTGTACACGAGCAAAAGCTGGAGACGGCGGATTCCAACGAGCGGTTGGAGTTTTTGGGCGACGCGGTGCTGGAGCTATGTATCAGCGACTTTTTGTACCACAGATACCCCGAAATGAACGAGGGCGAACTCACAAAAAAACGCGCAACCTTGGTATGCGAGGCGACACTCGCCACACTTGCGCGAAAGCTTAAAATCGGAGAGTTTATTCTGCTGGGTCAAGGCGAAGCCGCCGAGGGCGGGCGCGAAAAGGATTCTATCCTGTCCGATGTATTCGAGTCTATTTTGGGTGCGATTTTCTTGGACGGCGGTATGGAAGAGGTACGCGCACTTATTCTGCGGCTGTATGAGCCGATTGCCGACAAAACCTCCAAAAAGACAAAGGATTTTAAATCCACATTACAAGAGGTTTTGCAAAAACAAAGCCACGAAACCGCCCTTTACACCATAATAAAAGAAGAAGGCCCCGCCCATAAAAAAGAATTTACCGCCCAAGCCTCACATCAGGGCAAAATCCTGGGTACGGGCGTGGGCGGCAGCAAAAAAACCGCGGAGCAAGAAGCCGCAAAAATGGCCTTGGAAACATTAAAAAAGGGCTATTTGTAAAAGTGTCAAGCACCTCCACTTGCGAATAAACTACAGCATAGATTTTATTTTTCGCAAATGGGGGAATACCATGAAAAAGTTAAGCATTAAAACCGCTGTTATAATCCCGGTTATAGCGGTATTGGTAATCGGCGTATCGCTGATGGTCGCCGTCGTAGGCTCTATTGCGTCGCAGTCTCAGCGGGAGCTGGTAGACAGATTAATCGACGCAAGGGTAAACGAAGCAACAAATGAGTTTATGGCAATCAACGCACAGGGCTACGCGCTTATTAACACTACGGCTATGGTAGTAGAGCATGTGCGCCGACATTCCGACAACCCTCGCCATGAGGTTGTAGATTTGTTGGAGCAGATACTTGCGCGAGAAGCCGATTTGCAAGGCATTTGGACGGTATGGGAGCCTAATGCCTTCGACGGAAAAGACGAGCAATTTGTAAATTACAACGAGCATCACGATAAAACGGGGCATTTTGTACCCTATATTTATAGGGAAGGCGGCAGAATAACATCCTCCGCAATGCAATTGCATAACGACCCCGTGGATGGTCTGTTTTACCTCGGCGCAAAGCGGAGCAACCGCCCATATATCACAGACCCCTATGTATATCCCATAAACGGAGTGCCTACGGTTTTGTATTCGTTGGCCATCCCGATGTTTGACAACAGTGTGTTTGTGGGCGCGGTGGGTGCAGACTTTAGCCTGCAAAGCGTCGCAGATATTATAAACCGCATGTCTATTCTGGATGTCGGATACCTGTTTGTGCTTTCGCCATGCGGGCATGTTGCCACACACAGAAATTCCGCTTTGCTTATGCAAAGCTACAAAACCACTTGGATGGGTAGATTTTCTAACGATGTGGAGCGGATACTCGCCGGCGGCGGTAGCTTTACCGGCACGGGGTATTCCGATGTAACCGGCGAAAGCATGATGTTTTATGTACGGGGAGTTACTATCGGTGATACGGGCAGATACTGGGCAATCGCCGGCACAGTGCCGGAATCCGCAGTAGACGCGCCTTCCACGCGCCTTACGTGGATAGTCGTGGGCGTGGGTGCGTCGGTTATCCTGCTCGTTGGGCTTACGTCGTGGATGTTTGTTAGCCTAAACCTTAAAAAGCTGCCAATCATCACACAAACAGCAGAAAAAATCGCCGCAGGCGACCTAAACCTAAACAACATGGACAGCGACAACTATCCCACAAAGAACGAAATTACCCTATTGGAACGCGCTTTCACCGACGTAGTTGTAAGCATAAATCTGCTCGTGAGCAATTTATGCAAAATAGGCACAGACCTAAACGTAAACGGCGACATTGACGCAAGGGTGGACACAAAGCTATTCAAAGGCTCCTACGCAAACGTGGCAAAGGAAGTTAACAACGTAATAGACGGCGTTACAAAAGACACCCTCACCGTACTGGGAAGCCTTCAGGATTTTGGCAACGGTAATTTTGACACAAAGATTAAAAAACTGCCGGGCAAAAAGATAATTTTAAACAACGCGGTAGACACCATGAGCCACGACCTAAAAGCCCTAAACCACGAAATCAGCGGCCTTATAAAAGACGCCACGGAAGGCAAGCTGTCTACGCGGGCGGATTCTTCCAAATACAACGGCGACTGGGTTACCCTAATCGAAAACCTCAACAAGCTCATGGAAGCAATAGTCGCACCTATAAACGAAATCTCCGAGGTAATGCACCATGTATCGGAAGGTATTTTCGACTACAAGATACAGGGCAATTACAAGGGTGACTTTAAAACCGTAAAGGACTCCGTAAACACCACCGTATCGCGTGTCGCGGAGTATATCAACGAGATTTCCAAGGTACTCACAGGCATAGCGGATAACAACTTAAACCAGTCCGTAACACGCGAGTATGTAGGTGCATTCTCCAACATCAAGCTGTCGCTTAACAACATCCTGCAAACGCTAAACAACGTAATAGGCGACATTGGCACAGCCGCAGAGCAAGTAGCCGTAGGCGCGAAATCCATCTCCGAAAGCAGCCTAAACCTGGCCCAAGGCGCAAGCCAACAGGCCGCCTCTGTCCAAGAGCTAAGTGCAACCATCCAAACAATAAACGAAAGCGCGAAAGAAAACGAAAGCAAAGCCAAAGCGGCCGAAGACCTATCCTCGGGCGCAAAAGAAAACGCAGCAAAGGGCGACACAGACATGGACAAAATGCTCGCGTCCATGGAAGAAATAAAAGACGCCTCCACCAAAATCACAAAAATCATAAAAGTAATAGAAGACATCGCCTTCCAAACCAACCTGCTTGCCCTAAACGCCGCTGTAGAAGCCGCTCGTGCAGGCGACCACGGCAAAGGCTTTGCCGTCGTCGCAGACGAAGTACGGGTACTCGCCAGCCGCAGCCAAGTAGCCGCAAAAGAAACAGCAGAGCTAATAGCCCACTCCGTCACCAAAATAAACGAAGGCGAAGTAACCGCAACCCAAACCGCCAAAACCCTTCAGGTAATCGTAGGTGACGTATCCAAGGTATCCGACATCATAAGCCAAATATCCGACGCCTCAGAAATCCAAGCCCTAGCCATCAGCCAAGTAACCCAAGGACTAACCCAAATAACCGACGTAGTACAAGACAACTCGGCAACCTCACAACAATCCGCCGCCGCCGCACAACAATTGACAAGCCAATCCGAGGTGCTGAAGGAAATGACCGGTGTGTTTAAGCTTAAAAAATAAGACCTTGGGGCTTTGCCCCAATACCCCACAAGGGGACGCAGTCCCCTTGACCCCATCGTTAAAAAACTCGCATGGCTTTTTAGGCTGTGCGAGTTTTTTGGTTTAGAGTTTTGAGATGACGTTAGCTACTGCGTTGGGTGCAGATGATAGGTTCCCTAAGATTGTTTTTACTTTGTCGGCTAGGTTGGCTTCGTATAAGTCTATGCCGAATAGGGTGGCGTTGGATAAAATGGGTTTTAGGTCTAGCTCGGCGGCTTTGCCGAATGGTACGCCGTATAGGATGTTTAGGGCTTCGGGGAGGCGTGGGTCGGGGGATAGGTTTAGTTTTTCGCCTTTGTCGTCTATGCCCATTCGGTAGCGTAGGAATAGGGCTATAAACATTGGGATGGCTTCCAGTTCGGCCATGGGCAGGTTTTGGGCTTTGCGTTCTTTTAGTGTTATACCGAAGCGGATGGGGATTTTTTGGGAAGTATCGCTGGCGATACGTGCGGGCGCGTCGGGGATGAAGGGATTTGGGAAGCGTTCCGTCAGCACTTCGTTTAGGAAGTCGGCGGGTTTTACAATGCCGGGGTCGGGGACTACGGGCAGGGCTTCGGCGGCGGCTTTGCGTAGGAGCTTTACGAGTGCGGCGTCTTTCATGCATGAGGATATTGTGGGGTAGCCCAAGAGCATTCCGCTCACGGCTAAAATGGTGTGTAGTGGGTTTAGGCACGCGCATACCTTCATTTGGTCCATTTTTCTTACGGTCTCGCGGTCGGTTAGGTATATGCCTGCTTTTTCCAGTGGCGGGCGGCCGTTGGGGA
>WQRQ01000127.1 GCA_009786685.1 Defluviitaleaceae bacterium | reverse complement strand
TGGCTGCTGCGTCCCTTGCTTGCGGCGGCGGCGGCGGGCTTGGTCGCTCGGCTGGCAGCAGACAGGTTTTTACTGGAAGCCGCAGGCCTGTACATAGGCCTTGTGCTGGCGGTTGCGTTGCTTGGGATTATATACCTGCTGGGCGTGTTGATGTCGGGTAGTATTTCTCGCGAAGAAATAAAACGGCTGTTTTTACGGCATACAAAAAACCACGCACCCTAAAATGAGTGCGTGGTTATAAGTTGCGTTAAAAAACTAAGGTGCGGGTACGATACTTACTGCAAAGCTGCTATCGTCCCAATGTCTTCTGATTGCGTTAAGAGGAATTGTTGTCGAAACTCCACCGGGGCTTGTGATTGTGACGTCGGCAAGGTAGAAAACGTCGCCTGCTGCACCTGCGCTGGGTACTATTTGCAGCATGGAGTTGTTTGATGCAGGTACTTCGAATGTGATTTCATGGAAAACCCATACGCCGGAAGCAGATGGAACACCGTCACAGTCGCGGTCTCCACAGCATAGTCCGTTGATATTTGCAGGATAGTGTGACCATTGGAACATAACATTGTCACGGCCGGCCGCATTGCGTACCCATGCGGATATTGTGTATTGTTGGCCTGCTGTTACGTTGATATCAAACTGTACAGAGCCATGCCCTGCGGCATTTAGCTGCTCACCGCGCAGCACATTACCTGTTGGGGGAGTGTCTGCGTCGGCAGCAGGTGCTGCTTCTTCTGCAACAGGCTCCTCTTCTTCTTCCTCCTCGTCAGAGACGTCTTCCGGCTCATCGGCAGGCTCTTCTTCCACCGGGTCTTCTGCAATCGGCTCCGGTATGATAGGTAGCGTAACGGGTGCTTCTTCTTCACCAAATGTTACATATACAGCGCGGGCTACAGGCTCCCATTCTACTTGCGCGCCCATCATTTCTGCAACGCGCACGGGTACGAGAGTTCTGTCGTTTATGATGTCGGGTGTGCCGATATTTGTGCCGTTGTGGATGATGTCTACGCCCATTGTGATGTCAAGGTTTACGTTGCCGAGAGAAAAATGTGCAATCAGGGGTGTAGTTGCGGTTGCGGGTGTGTGAGTAACCACTGCGCCCATGGTTTCCCCGATAAAACGGAAAGGAATCAGTGTCCTGCCGTCTACATTGATGGGTGCTACTTCCAGTGTGCCGGTCGCGCCGTTAAGCGTGTATGTTGTGCTGTCGGTTACCAGACGAAGAACATTTTGCCCGGTCACAGCTGCGGTTACAGCAGCAGGTGCGCCAAGCACCAAATGCGCGCTAACAACAATGTCACCGACAAAGCTAAGTCCAAAACGACCGGGAGTGTCTACGCTAACAAAATCATTCCAACCTGCAACATCTGCCAAGTCAATAACGATGGTTCTGCCATCGTAGTCATCTTCTTCCGGGCTATAAACGGCAGTTTGCCCCCACCAACCGTTGCCGTCACTTTGCATTACCAATTCAACAGTGCCGCCGGGTGCTGTTGAAAGCTCCACAACAAGCTGTGTCGCGGATACTACGGTTTCCCATGGTAACGGATAAGACTCGTCCTGTACTCCATCAGCATTCCATCTGGGAGCCCAGTCGTGTGGGTAGTTAAATTCTCCAAGGTCAAATGTTTCTTGTGCAGAAACATTCATGGCGGGAAACATTGCCGCCATCATTACCATTGCTACAAGCAATGCGACAAAGCGTCCTAGTTTACTTTTTTTGTTCATTAAAACCGTCTCCTTTTTTATGTCTGCACATACAATGTACGAAACCCTTTTCGTAATCCATTTGTGCAAAACTCATATATTTGGGCTTATTTTAGCGCGAAAAACTGATAAATGTCAATTGAAATTAAATTTTTATATGCTACAATAAATGTAAAAAAGGAGTTGTTGTAATGCATCCGATATTTGAAAGCTTAACAAAAATGAAAATCGTACCCGTAATCGTGATTAACGACGTAAAAAACGCAGTGCCACTTGCGCATGCTTTATGCGAAGGCGGTTTACCATGTGCCGAGGTGACGTTCCGGACTGCGGCGGCGGCGGAGTCTATCCGTGCGATTACCAAGGAATTTCCGGAAATGCTGGTGGGTGCGGGTACTGTGCTTACCCCTGCGCAGGTGGACGAAGCCACGGCAGCCGGTGCAAAATTTATGGTATCACCCGGGCTAAACCCCGCGACCGTAAAATATTGCCAAGAAAAAGGCATTCCAATGCTCCCCGGAGTATGCACACCCAGCGAAATCGAGCAGGGCTTGTCCCTTGGGCTGGAAGCATTAAAATTCTTTCCGGCAGAAGCTGCGGGCGGCGTAAACATGCTAAAGGCCTTGTCCGCGCCGTATAATAAAATGAAATTTATGCCGACGGGTGGGCTTACGCCTTCCAATATAAAGGACTATCTCGCAGTTAAAAGCGTATTCACATGCGGCGGAAGCTGGATGGTGAAGGACGAGCTGATAAACAACGGCGATTTTGCAAAAATAGCCGAGCTGACACGCGAAGCGGTAGAACTCGCAAAATGAGCCACTACTTCATAGAAAACCCCGATGTTTTAACCGAGGAAAGGGATATCCCATTAAAAATCTTTGGTCACGAGCTAAGGTTTTTTACAAACAACGGATTGTTTTCTTTTGGACAAATGGATGAAGGTTCGCTCACGTTAATACAAAACATGCCCCCTGTTAAGGGGGCTTTCTTGGATTTGGGCTGCGGCTACGGCGTTATCGGGATTGCCTTGGCGAAGAAAAATGACATTGTTTTAACGCAAAGCGACATAAACAACCTTGCACTAAGCTACGCAAAAAAAAACGCGGCACGTAATAATGTCTCTGCCATCTTTATCCATTCCGATTCATTCGAAAAAATCGAGGGCAAATTTGACACAATAACACTAAACCCACCCATCCACGCAGGCAAAGAAATAATGTATCGTATGTACAAGGAATCCGCCGCCCACCTAACCCCCGACGGCGTGTTTTACATCGTAATCAAAAAAAAACACGGTGCGGAAAGCTCCATTAAAAAGCTAAAAGAAATCTACACCCGCGTCGAGATAATTTACAAGAAAAAGGGCTGCTTTGTCATTCAGTCTCGCCTTTGAAAAACGTAATTATCGGGAACAAAATCATAGCTGTAAGCCCGCCCGCAAATCCGTTATTATAAAGATTCATCCCGCCATGGAATCCGCCGATATTGGCCGCGAAGGTCAAATGGATAAAACCTGCGGCCAGCCCCCAGCCAAATCCAAATTTACGCGCAAGGGGCGAAAGACAAGTGGAGAACAAAATCGCAACCAGCATACTGCCCTCGTTAACGGGTGTTCCCCTAAAATACCAGCTAATCGCGGCAGCAATCATTGCGCCAAGCACCACAGGCATAGCCGAAAAAATCGCCTTACCAAACGCACCAAAGCCAATCACCGCCAAAATCGTACCGATAACAGGCCCGCTGTACTGCCCGCGAATCATAATCATAAAGACAAAGCACGCAAACCCCATGATTCCCATATGGATATAGGATTTTTCTTTAAACTCGTCGTAAAAATCCAGTTCAAATTTATGAAACCTAAAATAATCCCTAAACGAAAGCGTCTTCTCATTATCTGTCTTACATAAAACGCCGCACACGATAAAAAACAACGAGTACGCCACAAGCAAAATGGAAAGATGTAAATTATACCCGCTGCTCCATAGATTAAGAGTATAAAAATCGTACCCCATAAGGCTGTAAAGCGCGAAAATCCCCATTCCGATAAAGCCGGCGGCAAAACCTACGTTGTACAAATTATAGCCCTTATGCGCGTCAAATTTATGTACGGCAAGCGGGTTTATCAAGAAGCCGATGGCAATACCGACAAAGATACCAATGGTTGTGCTTACCACGATGGGCAGGTCGGTGATAAACGCAAACTGCGTAACGGCGGGCGCAAGGCATGTAGCAAGCACCGCCCGCAAAACGCTGACACCATAAGGCATTTTTGCATATTTTGCATACAAAAAGCCACCCAAAATAATAGGCGGCATATTAATTAAGTTTTTACCAAAAAAACCAATGCCCACAACCAGCCCAAGCGTACCCATGGTAAGCCCAATCGGCTTATGCTTGGCCAATGCCAGCGCACCCACAGCCAACAAGCCCGAAAGCCCCGCATTAACCATAGCTGCCCCAAATCCACCGGTGTAAATATAGTCCGTAACCAAAATATCCGCACCCGTAGAAATCTCAATAAGCCCAAGAAAAACCTGCGCAGGCGAGTCATAAACAAAGCCCGCGACAATAAAAAATATATAAAGCAAAGCATGTACACGATACGGCTTATTTAAAAACGCGTCTTGGAAAAAATCGGCCTTCATGTTGTCCCCCTAAGCATTCATACAGAGATACTATAGATTGTTGGCGGGATTTTGTAAAGGTATAAACGTAAAACACATTGGCGAGAATCTACATAAGAAAAGAGGGATATGAATGTTAAATTGGTTAAAAAAGGAAAGTAAAATCCTAGCAGCGTCGTTATGTATCGGCGTGCTTTTTGCCTTTGGTGTTGCGGCTTACACGTATGTATACTCGGTAACGACCCAGCGTGATATCGCACAAAACGTAATCCGCTTTCACGTAATGGCGCATAGCGACTGCGCGTATGAGCAGGAATTAAAATACCATGTACGTACGGAAATTTTAGAAGGATTTACATTTATGGCGGAGGCAGATATAACCGCCACGCGTGAGAGCCTCCGAGAAATGCTGCCGTCGTTACAGTCCCACGCAGAAAATGCCGTCCGTAATGCGGGCTTCCCGCATGGTGTTAGTGCGGCGATGACAAATGTATTTTTCCCGACGACTTTCTACGGCAGCATGGCATTTCCGCCGGGCAACTACGAGGCCGTGCAAATTATAATCGGTGACGGCGCAGGACAAAATTGGTGGTGTTTGATGTTTCCGCCGCTATGCTACGTAGACATGACCGCAACAGAAGAAGGCCGCGCCCACCTCTCCGAAACAGTAGGCGAAGCGGGCTTCCAATTACTAACACACCAAGAGGACAGCTCCCCGGAATTAATAGTACGCTTCCGCGTGGTAGAATGGTGGCAAAACCTACGCCAACCCGACCCCCCACCGCCGTATAATCCGGACAACCAACAGCATATAGCACGTAGATAATCTAAAAAGATAGCCGAAAATAAAAAATCCAACTGACGATAAATTATCGTCGGTTGGATTTTTACTCGGTTGTACTTAATTAAACCTAAGAGCATTATCCGAGGAGAAAATCGAGGATTTACTTGTAATGCGAGTGTGTTTAATGCATAATTCATAAAAGGAGTTGTCAACTGTGATAAAAAAACCACAAACAGCAGCCGTAATAGACATTGGCTCAAACGAGCTGCGGCTACATATTGCGCAGGCTGTAACCGCGCAAGAATCTGAAACCGTAAATTATCTGGAAAACCTAAACTACCCCCTAAGCCTTGGGCGGGACACCTTTCACACGGGCAAAATCAGTTTTGAGAAGGTGGACAAAGCCTGCGAGGTGATAAAGGGTTTTTTAAATGTCGCAAAAGGCTACGGAATCCGGAATGTATACACTATAGCATGTACGGCATTACGCGAGGCGGCAAATCGTGAATATGTACTCGACCAGATTAAAATAAAAACAGGAATCAGCGTACACGTAATGGACGACTTGGAAGAAAAACGCCACATATACAAGCTGCTAACGCACTACGCCGAAGGCTATCTAAAAAAATCCGCCGTCATGGTGTACATTGGTACGGGCAGCATAGGCGTAAACCTATACATCGACGGCAAAATGCCGCGTACCTGGAACATCCGCGTAGGTTCTCTGCGCATGAGCGAGATGTTTGGGAATTTACAGGACTTTACCCGCGACTTTTATCGACTGATGGAAGAGTATCTTTCGGGGTACTTCTATAAATTGGAAGAGGAGCTGCCCGAAGGTATCCGCCGCTTTATAGTAAGCGGACAGGAGAGCGGCTTAATTTCCGGGCTTATTATGCATGAGAAGGAAGCACAGCAGCAGGGCAAGCCACTTTTCGAGGTGGAGCGTGGGGTGTTCGACTCCTTCTACGATACGATTAAGCACCAAACCACAGACCGTATCGTAATAGATTACGATATCGCCGTGGACAAGGCCGAGACCGTGTTGCCCGCCGCCTGCATCTGCCAAAAACTACTTAGCTGCACCGACGCAAAAACAATCATCGCAAGCCATCTGCTGCCTTGCGATGCTATTTTATTTCAAATGCTCTACCCAAAAAGATTTTCCGTGGTTGACAAACGCTTAGACAAGGACACCGTGTTGTCTGCGAAGGAGATTGCGCGGCGATATGGGGCTAATCTTGCGCATGGCGACATTGTACGCAGTTATGCCGCCACGATTTTCAGCAAAATAAAAAAGCTGCACGGGCTTGGTGTGCGCGACCGGCTTTTGCTCGACGCCTCCGCGTATCTGCACGATATCGGTGAGTGCATTAATTCTCTCGACCATCATTTGATTTCCTACGAGATGGTAAAACGTGTGGATATCGTAGGGCTTACGCAGGCCGAGCAAGAAATGGCAGCACTAATATGCCGCTTTCACTCCGGCACGCCCGACCTAAAATCCTTCTATTACAACGTCATACCCACGGAGACAAAGGTGCGCGTGTCTAAGCTTGCCGCCATGCTGCGGCTTGCGGATTCCATAGACCGTAGTCATTCGCAAAAAAGCCTCAATTTGGAAGTAAAGCTTTCCGACAACGCGCTGATAATAACAGTAAACACACGAGAAAACTTTGTACTGGAAAAATGGGCTTTTGCAGAAAAAAGCCGTTTCTTTGAAGAAGTCTTTGGCATAAAGGCCGAAATGCGAGTTAAGAAAATTTAGTGGAGGTGCAAAGAATGATAAATCTGGACGACCCAAATTTATATATCAACCGAGAGCTAAGCTGGCTGGAGTTTAACGAGCGAGTGCTGGAAGAAGCCACGGACAAAACTAATCCACTGATGGAGCGGTTAAAATTTTTGGCGATATCAGCGAGCAACATGGACGAGTTTTTTATGGTGCGAGTGTCTTCGATTATGCGTGCCGAGGAAGCCCTGCCGGATGCCTCCGGTCTTACGCCTGCCGCGCAGCTTGCGGCGATTTCCAAGCGGGTTAAGGAGATGATGGCAAAGCAGTACAACTGCCTTATGCGCAGTCTTTTGCCCGCGATGGAAAAAGAAGGCATTAATTTTTTGGACTATGACCGGCTTAATAATATTCAAAAAGAGTTTGTGGACAGCTATTTTAACGACGTTTTGTATCAGGTAATCACGCCGATGGCGATTGACCAAAGCCGCCCCTTCCCGACAATCAACAACCGCACCGTAAACATTTTTATAGAGCTAACGCCAAACGAAACTACACAAG
>WQRQ01000126.1 GCA_009786685.1 Defluviitaleaceae bacterium | reverse complement strand
CCCCGAACAAATTACGCTTGTCCATTTCCAAAGGTATATCCAAATTTCCTGCGGCTATTTGATGGGCGAAATTTTGTAATTTGCGAAAAGGCATGAAAAAATTATGTTCAATGTACAAGCAAAGCAGTATGCCGACTAATGAAAAAACGCAGACACCGATGATTAAAAAAATCTGTAATGCGTTATCCCTGTTATACCGTGCCGCATCCATATCCTCAAAAACTTGAATGAGCTTGTCGCTTAATATATTTACGGATTCTGTGATGGAATCACTTTGCAAAGCTGTGTGTACAGCGTCGTTTATAAAGATTGAATCGGGTGGTCGCACATCACCCCTAAATGTCAGCGTTATAACAACAATGCTTATAATTGGTAGGATTAAAATTGCGCCAATTATTTTTTTCATGGACTCACCTCGAAAATATACCCTGCACCCCGCTCTGTTTTGATATACCGAGGTTCATTCGGATTCTTCTCAATTTTTTCCCGCAAACGGCGCACATGGACATTCAAAGTATTATCTTCTACAATGGCATCTTCCCATACATTTCTGAACAGTTCATCTTTTGGAATGATGCGATTTTTATTTTTAACAAAGTAGGAAAGCAACTTGTATTCCATTGCTTTCATCTCTAATTTTTGTTCACCTACAAAAACGCCTTTGCTTGAAAATTCAATACGCAAATCGCCGTCAGAAAAAACGCCATTGTCTACCGTGGGAGTTTTATAGCGTTTCAGAACAGCTTTTACTTTGGCAAGCAACACGGTGAGAGAATAAGGCTTTTTAATATAATCATCACCGCCGATGTTAAGAGCCAACACCATATCATCATCGCTTGTCCTTGCGCTGATGAATAAAATGGGTACGCTGGTTGTTTTCCGTAAATGCTTACATAAATCAAAACCCGATGAATTACCCAAGTTTATGTCCAACAGAATTAAATCCGTATCATTGTTACGGAAAAATTCTAAGCACGATTCTTCATCAGCCACCCAAGCGGTTTTTATGTTGAACATTTCAAAATATTCGCGTGTGTTCTCGGACAGCATAACTTCATCGTCCACAATCAGACAATCATACTTCATTTGATTTTCCTCCTTCGTCTGTTTTATCTTTTTTCTTAAATCTGCGGTCAGCAGGTTTCTGTGCCACGTTGGGAATCATCCAAGCATGACCGAAACGTATAGCACCTTCTATGCGGCTATCCTTCAAATACGCTTGAACCCAACGTAAAGATACGCCCCACTTTTCAGCCGCTTGTTGCGCTGTCATGTAATACATTGATTGCTTACCTCATTTCAAAATCTCAAAACGATTTGCAAGATGTTAATTAAATATTATTGTACTACGTTTCAGCGCATAGAACAACGACGCGTTTTTTCGATGAAGACGTGTTCAAACAAGCCGCCACCATTGACAACAAAGCTGCAAAAGATAAAATAACGGCACAGGTTTTAAAAATAAACCCAACTGCCCAAGAAAAAAACATAGCAAAATTCATATCGGGCTAACTTACAAACGGGAGCGACAGGAAGCCATGAAAAAAGATACCCGGAAAAAATTCCAGTTTTATCGTGTATTTGCTTACTGTACGCGGTTTATGATTTCTTACTCGCCGCTGCTGTTTTTTGGTACATTTTTATTTGCTGTTCCCCACGGGATTATGCGTGGGTTTTCCGTTTTTGCTACGCAAAATTTATTCGACTCCGTGGAGGACGCAATCATGGGCGGCGGGGAGCTTCGCACGGCTTATTTTATGCTGCTTGTGCTTGGGTTGGCGTTTGTTTTGCGTGAGCTTCTTAACGGATTACATAATTTTTTGCACACCACGCTTTCCGATAAAATCGGCGGAGGCTTACAACGCGCCATTCACAGAAAAATGTCGCGGATAGACCCCGTCGCTTTCGAAAATGTGGACTTCCACGACGACATGGAAAAAGCCGACCGCGGAAAATGGAGTGTCATGGGTTTTACCACCACCCTCTGGGACATGATGGCGTTTTATGTACCGTACTTTATTTTTATGGGTTTTTATCTGCACCATGTTAGCCCGCAGTTTGTTTTTGCAATCGCGTTGGTTTTTGTACCTACGCTGGTGGGGCAGGTACTGCGAACAAAAATTACCGCAAAATTTGTGGACGTAACCGCACCTATACGACGGGAGCATGACTTCTATTATAACGCGATTACCCACCGCAGAAATTTTAAGGAGACGCGGATTTTAGGGGTTTATAACTTCTATATCGGGCGGTATTTGGAGTTGTTAAAAAAGCTTTCTCGGGCGGAGCTTTCCGCTAATCGTAAGATAAATTTGCTCGACCTTGGGCTTAGCCTGCTTAGTACGTTTGGCTATGTTGGTATTCTTTTTATGCTTATTTCCGCGCTTTTGGCGGGTGAGATTTCTGTGGGCGCGTTTGCGGCGGTTTTCAGCTCAATAGGTATGATGTTTAGCATGATGGAAGAACTAATCCGCAACCGCCTCGGCCGCGCCGCAGAAAACATGGGCTACGCACATAACTTCATGCGATTCATGGCACTGCCGGAGCGCAAAGGCACAGCAGAAAAAGAGCCAAACCTATCCCTCGGAATAGAAATGCAAAACGTAAGCTTCACGTACCCTCTAGCGGAGAAAAAAAGCGTGGACGCCATAAACCTAAAAATCGCCCAAGGCGAAACAGTAGCCATAGTAGGCGAAAACGGCGCAGGCAAAAGTACCCTCGTACGTCTGCTAATAGGCCTGTACAAACCGGACGAAGGCGAAATTTTGTTCGGCGGGATAAGCACATCCAAGGCGCGGCTTACTTCTATTTTCGAAAAGCTCTCGGGTGTATTCCAAAAATACCAGCAATACATGTTTACGCTAAAGGAAAACATCCGAATGGGACATCGCGAAGCCACAGCCGAAATCACACAAAGCCTAACCCAAGCCGGAATAGACCTAGACCCTGCCACCTACCCTCAAGGCGAAGACACCATGCTCGGCCGCGAGTTCGACGGCGTAGACCTGTCGGGCGGCCAGTGGCAACGCATAGCGATAGCCCGCGGGTTGTACCGCACCCACGAGGTAGTAGTCCTCGACGAGCCAACCGCCGCCATAGACCCCATAGAAGAATCCCGCATATACGAAAAATTTATAGAAATCTCCAAAAATAAAACAGCGATAATCGTAACCCACCGTTTAGGCAGCACAAAAATCGCAGACCGTGTAATAGTAATGGAAAAAGGCAAAATAGCAGACATAGGAACCCACGAGGAGCTTCTGTCCCGAGAAGGCGTATACGCAAAGATGTTTAACGCACAGGCGCAGTGGTATGAGTGACAAATTATTAGCTATCCTTTTCTGCGAGAAGCTCATCCAATTCAGCAGAGATTTCTTCCTTTGTTTCACTTTTATCCACAATTTTCTTAACCATTTTTATTATTGATTTAAACTGATAATCTGTCATAATGGCCGCCTCCATAGTATTCACCCTTTTTTACAACTATTCTAATGGTGTACCCATATTTGTCAATAGCTTTTCAAAATTCAACTGACGATAATTTACGGTCGGTTGAATTTTTTATTACGCCGTTGCGCGCCCTTCACGCAGTTAGGGCTTGCATAAAATCCCATACAATATTACAATTAAAGCGAACTATGTAAGATGTCCTAAGAAAAGAGGCACGTATTCCATGAACGAAATCTTAAAAGCCATCCGTGACCGCAACAGTTGCCGCGATTTTTCCCCCGAGCCGCTGGAAGCCTCACAAATCACGGAGTTGGTAAACGCGGCCCTAGCCGCCCCCAGCGCAATGAATCTCCAGCCATGGCACATAATAGTTCTTACAGAAAAGCAGCTAATAGAAGAACTGGACGCCGAAATAATGGAATACATCAAACACGACGCTGAGTGGCATAAACGCTTTATGGACAGAGGCGGTACGGTTTTTTACGACGCGCCCTGCATTATTTTCATAGCGCAGGACGGCTCGGACGCCGCCCCGCTAGACTGCGGTATCGTTAGCCAAAACATTGCGCTTGCGGCGCATTCTTTAGGGCTGGGCAGTGTAATTTGTGGGATGGCACGTTACTCCCTCATTGGCGAAAAGGGCGCGGACTTTACGCGCCGCCTAAAATTTCCACAGGGCTACACCTTTGGCATGAGCGTATGCGTAGGCAAGGTAAACACAGGAAAAGCACCGCACGAACTCGATACAAATAAAGTAACATATATAGGGTAGTAACAGAGGAGACGATTTTATGGGCGACGTATTTAAAGAGCAAATCGTAAAACGCCAAAGCACATTTAGGGACATGCTGATTAAGGCATGTTTGGTAATTTTGGTGTTGCTTGTCGGCCTTATCGTACTTATTAACAGTCCGCAACTTGGGGTGCTTGTGATATTCGCGCTTGGCTTTGGTGCGCGTTTTCTTATGAGCTATCTTAGTGTTGAGTATGAGTATGTTTTCACAAACGGAGAATTGGATATCGACATCATATATGATAGAGCAAGGCGTAAACGGGTTTTTTCTTCCCATGTAAAGCAAATAGAAATAATGGCGCATATCGACGACAAAAACCACGAGGGCGCGTTTGGCTCAGCACAGGAAACCCGCGATTATTCCGGCGGCGTCCCCGGCCCAAACACCTATGTTTTCCTTATCGCCCACGAGAGCAAAAAACTAAAAGTAATAATCGAACCAAACGATAAAATGCTAAAAGCAATAAGCACCACACTTACCCGTAACAAACTACACCTGCGCCCCGGCGTAATATTGACATCCTAAAACGCGCAAAGCGCGTCCCCGGAGCGTGGCAGAGCCCCTATTTAGAAAGAGGTATGAATATGGAAAAAATAATCGGTAATGGTCTCACCTTTGACGACGTACTTATTGTCCCGGAGTTTTCCGACATACCACCCGCGCATGTGGATACATCTGTGCGCATTGCGGACAATATTACGTTAAAAATCCCGTTTCTGTCGGCAGGAATGGACACGGTAACGGAAAGCCAAATGGCAATCGCCATAGCACGCTGCGGCGGGCTGGGTATCATCCACCGCCACATGCCCATAGCCACCCAAGCCAGCGAGGTAGACCGCGTAAAGCGCAGCGAACACGGCGTTATCACCGACCCGTTCCACCTGTCGCCAAACCACTATGTATACGAAGCCGACAAGCTGATGGGAAAATACCGTATATCCGGCGTTCCCATAATTGAGCATGACAAGCTGGTGGGTATTATCACAAACCGCGACCTACGCTTCGAGACGGACTACAGCAAAAAAGTATATGAGGTAATGACAAAAGAAAACCTAATAACCGCACCCTTAGGCACTACATTAGAAGAAGCAAAAAAAATCCTAACCCGCCACAAGGTAGAAAAACTGCCCATAGTAGACGAAAACGGCTACCTAAAAGGCCTAATCACAATCAAGGATATAAATAAATCCGTAAAATACCCACTCTCCGCAAAGGACGACCTCGGCCGTCTGATAGTAGGTGCGGCAGTGGGAATAAAAGACGACTACATGGAACGTGTCCACGCGCTGGCAAAGCGCAAGGTTGACGTAATCGCGCTGGAGGTCTTCCACGGCCACGCCAAGGACGTACTCTCGGCCACCCGCGCCATCAAGGGCGAATTCCCGAATATCACACTAATCGCAGGTAACGTAGCCACCCCGGAAGCCACAAAGCAGCTAATCGAGGCAGGTGCGGACGCTGTAAAAGTAGGCATAGGCTCATCCTCTGTTTCCACAAAGCGCATGATAGCAGGCATGGGCGTTCCGCAAATCAGCGCGATAATGTACTGCGCCGAGGTAGCCCGCGCCAAAGGCATCCCCATAATAGCCGACGGCGGTATCCGCTTTAGCGGCGACATAGCAAAAGCTCTCGCCGCAGGCGCAAGCGCGTGTATGATGGGCAATCTATTCGCAGGCTGCGAAGAAAGCCCCGGCACAACTGAGCTATTCCAAGGCAGAAAATACAAAGTATATCGCGGCATGGAATCCTCCGTATATGACGAGCCGGAAATCACCGCCCTGGAAAACGACAACGACCACCCGCGCCCCACAGGTGTAGTGATATCCCGAGGCGTAGAAGGCAGAATCACCTACAAAGGCAATCTGTCCGACGTGTTGCAGCAGCTTCTCGGCGGGCTGTCCGTAGGCATGAGCTATGCAGGCTGCCGCTCCATCCCAGAGCTGCACGAAAAATCCCGCTTTGTACAAGTAACCCCCGCAGGCCTGCGCGAAAGCCACCCGCATGATATCCAAATAACAAGAGAGTCACCAAATTATAATATGGTATAAGGCGCACAAAGTGCGCCCCCGCAATGCTAATGAGGAAACGGACGTCGGGCTTCGCCCGACTGGAGTGGCGGGGTCGTAGGGGTTGAGCCCCTACTTAAATCAGAGAGGAGTTAACCTACAATGGCAGGTTTAACAAAAAAACAAATCAAAGACGGAGTAATAGAAAACCTACGTACGTCTTACCGTAAGACAATTGCCTCTGCAAGCAACGAGCAAATTTACAATGCCGTGGCAATGACAATCAAAGAATATGTCTCGGAAAACTGGATTAAAACCCACGAGTATTTCGAAAAGAACGACGTAAAAACCGTCTATTACTTATCCATGGAATTCTTGATGGGACGTTTCATGGGCAACGCGATTTTAAATCTTTCGCTAACGGAAACGGTAAAGGAAGCCCTCGACGAGTTAGGCATCGACATCAACATGGCAGAAGAATCCGAACCCGACCCCGGTCTCGGAAACGGCGGCCTCGGACGTCTTGCGGCCTGCTTCCTCGATTCTCTGTCCACGATAGGCTACCCCGCCTACGGCTGCGGAATCCGCTACCACTACGGAATATTCGAACAACACATAGAAAACGGCTACCAAGTAGAAAAACCCGACAACTGGCTACAGCACGGCGACCCATGGGGCGTACGCCGCGACGAATACGCACGCGAAATTAAATTTGGCGGGCGCGTAATCACAATCAAAGGCGAAGACGGCAACTACCACCACGACCTCGAAAACTATCAAAGCGTAATGGCCGTTCCCTTCGATTACCCGGTAATCGGCTACGACACAAAAGTAGTAAACACCCTGCGCCTATGGGACGCAGAACCCGTTAATCGCTTTGATTTGCAATCCTTCAACCAAGGCCAATACGAGCGCGCCGTGGAAGAGCAAAACCTTGCGCGTAACCTTTCGTCCGTTCTTTATCCCGCCGACGACCATGTTAGCGGAAAGGAGCTTCGCCTTCGTCAGCAATATTTCTTTATCTCCGCAACAGTACAACGTGTGCTGGAGCAATTTAAAGAGCGTCACGGCACAAAATTCAACAAGCTCTCCGACTACGTGCAATTCCAATTAAACGACACCCACCCCACCCTTGCCGTAGCCGAGCTTATGCGCGTTCTCCTCGACGTATACTACCTCTCATGGGACGAGGCCTGGGATATCACCCGTGCCACCTGCGCCTACACAAACC
>WQRQ01000125.1 GCA_009786685.1 Defluviitaleaceae bacterium | reverse complement strand
AGCCATACCGTGCTTTGGTAAACCGTGGTAAATGTGTAATTTTGGAAGGCGATTTGCAGATTTTCGATATCGGCGGTGCTAAAGCCGCCTTCGCCGGAAATCGGCGCGATATACACGACATCACGCGCAAAATACCGCCCTGCACGTGCGTAGGCGTAAAAAACTACACCTATGCACGTAAGCACAAGCAGCATGTTAAATATTAAAAAAATCAGTCGCCTCATTCCATCAGCCACAGCGATATGCTGTTTTGGATTTGTTGTGCAAAGGCTTCGGCGGTTAATGCGCCTTCCATGAAATTTCCTAAGTTAATAAATTCCGACCCTGCCCAAACCTCTGAGGGGATAAATGTTGTGGTTAATGTCACGGGCATATCCATTTGCGGGGTGAGTTGGCGGATGGCGGCGGCTACGTCGGGGTCTGCAAGCCCAAGCTCGCCAAAGTTAGAAACATGTTCAAATGCAAGCCGTGGCTTGGACGGGAAATGCGCACGTGTAATTGGCGTGGCTATGGACATTGTATTCCATGGGGTTGGCGAGCCCCAGCGCGGCTCTACCAGTGCGCGGCCTGTGGGTGCGTAGTAGGCTTGCAGCAGGTGGCGGGTAAATTCCCATGCAAGTTCACTGTTGCCGGCTGTCGGGAAAAGAAGCTTTGCCCATATTGGGTCGCCGTTAGGGTTAATCAGCGCACGCCCTTGGCGGTCCGTAAGAATAGAATAGTTTAAAAACACCGGTGTCTCCAATTCGAAAAACGAAGAAATACCCATTAGGCCGGAGTTACCCATTTCAAACATTTGCTCACGTGCGCGGTCGTTCATAAATCCTTGGGATGGGGCGGTGGCCATCCAGCCGCTGGCCAGGCTTTGGCGTTCTTGTGAGATAAAGATTTCGCTCAGCATATTTAGATATTCGATAAAATCGGGGTGCGTAAAGTTTGCGGTGCGGGTGCTAAAGTCGATAAACCCACCAAGCCCTATGTCTATCGCACTGTGCAAATCACCAATGCTCCATGATACGCCCGCATTAAGGTGCGGGAACTCGCCCACGTTTTGCAAGAAGATTTCATAGATTTCCGATGGGGTGATTGTGGTGCGTGGGGTGGTAGCCTGCGGTAATTCTGCGTTGATTCCTACATAGTAAAAGCCAAAGCTGACGGGCAGCATGTACAGCCCGCCGTCAAACTCAAAGGCGTCGAGTACATGCTCAAAAAACTCGCCGCGGCTTGTGTTTGGGCAGTTTTCTATCAGCACGTTAATGTCGGTGAGAAAACCCGAACGCGCAAACGGGCGGATGTTTATGCCGCTTTCGTAGATTAGGATGTCGGGGCCTTGGCCTGTCATTAGCTCCGTGTTTAGGCGTTCTATGCGGGTTTGCATTCCTTCCCAGTCTGCCCAGTCGTGGTCTTCTAATATTAGGCTAAAGCCGTATTCTTCGCCTCGGGCTTGCCACTCGGCGTCCATTGCTTCTGCCGCTTGCAAAAATACGCCCGTGTGACGGTCGGGGATACGCACGGTTAGCGTACGCTGCGGGCGATGGTCTTCTACTATGACTGTGGGTACGTAGGGGGTGATTTCTCGCTCGGTGTTTAGCCATTCTGTGATGGAGGCTTCCATTTGGGCGATGGCTTCTTCCGCTTCCGTTTCTCCGTTTAGGAAGTCGGATAAATGCCGGGCAAATGCTTCCATAGGAAGAAATAACCGCGTAATCGGGTGGTTAACAGGCCTTTGCGCATATGCAAGAATCCGCCCTGCGGCAGAACTCACAGCCGCGCTTTCGCTGCCATGTATCGGGCGGCCTTCGAACTGCGTAAGCGCGGTAGAAAGCCCACGCTCGATAAAATCCAAGGCGTACATTTCCACCGTATGCACCGTGCCGTCAAAGCTAAGCCCGCTGTTTGTGGCGGCGATAATTTCTTCTATAAAAGCCCATGCCTCGGCAGGGTTTGCGTTCGCGCTTACGGCAATCGTGGGTAAATTCCAATCGCCTGCGCGGTTTACAAGCCTGCCGCTATTGTCCGCAATGGGGAGGTAATTGATAAAAAATGCGTTTTGGAAATCAAAAAGCGCGTCTATCGCAGAGCCAAGCCCTGACCCAACATGGAAAACATGATTAGCCTGCAACTCATATATAAACTCGTCGGTAGAAGGCCCAAACGCAAAGCTGCTGTTATCCAACATAACATCGCGCATTTGCTCCATAAAATCCGCCATGCCCGTCGGGAAGCTAACAGTACCTGCCGCAAAATCCACCATGTCGGTAAGCTCCGGCGTAAAAGCCGCATTTGGCGGGAAGAAATTTGCAAAATAGAAATCCGCATACTCGGGATATGCATAAACTAAATCCGCGTAAATTTGCATAAGCGCGGCGGGTGACGCATAGGACAGCATGGCAAAACGCTCCAAAAACTCATCGGGCAAGGTCGCATTTATCCCGATAAATTCGAAGCCAAAGTGCATGGGCAGGGCATAGAGCCGCCCGCCGATTTCATGGGAGGCCAGCGCGTTTTGGAAGAAGCGACCAAGGGGATACTCGTTTGCATGTGCAAAAAGGTCGTATATATTTGCCAGAAACCCGCCCTCTATCAAGGGATAAAGCAGCATACTGTCCACCACAAAAATATCCGGCGCGAAATCCGGCCCCGCCGCAAACATACCAAGCATTTGCTCTTGGAAGCCTACTCGCTCCTCAAAGAGATATGTTACTACGTTGTATTCATAGCTACCGCTTGCCGACATCCGTGCCCGCACCGCGTTTTGTATATGCGAGTTAACGTTGCCCGTTGGTGTGAAAACCGTGAACTCAGGGCGTTGGCTTAATGGGTCGGGAATGCCCCCCAAGCCATTCCCCGTGCCGCCTTGAGGGGTTTGCCCCGAAACATCATTTTCGTCGGTGGTTCGATTTCTGCCGCAGGCGGTTAGTGCCAGCGATAGTGCAATAAGTGTGAGTAGTAGCAGTATTTTTTTCATGTTGTTTTCTCCTTTTTTGTCTAGCTTGAGATACCGGCCAAGCCGGTCTTTATGCGGCTTGGTACGCTTTTTTCAAAATCATCCGCCCACAAGCCGTACCCTTTGGCCGACCCCTACGGGGATGTCGCTGTTTATGATAATTGGCTCATCCGGGATTTCCATGCCCCAGGATGTGGTGATTGCTACGTTTGTGGTATCGCGGCGTCCCGCGTTTACCCTAAAGGCTCGTACATAGTAGCTGCTGCCAAATCTCTGCGGCACTGCCTGCACAAAGAGTACGAAGTATCCGTTTTGGTCTTCGCGCAAGGCGGATAGCGGTATCACCGACGGGTGGTTTGTGTTGCCGCCCGATACTACCACCGTGACCAGCTCCCCGCCGCGCAGAGAGCCGCTTTGTACTTCTATTATTGCATTGTTTCTGCCGCCTTGCGGGACTATCCTTGCGGTGCGGCCTGTTAAGCGTTCTGTGCCTACCGTTACCTCTACGTTTTGCCCCACGTCTATGAAGTCCTGTATCTGCGGGAAGGAGGCTTCTACGTAAAAGCGATTGTTGGCCAGAGCTGTTCGCAGTATTGCCGCGCCTTCCTGTACAACGGCTCCTTCGGAAATCCCCGCCATATGCTCGGTGACTGTAACCGCGCCGGGTTGTCGTACCTCTATCACACCACCGTCGGCTATTTGCATTGCCAGCTCGTAGATTTGGGCTTCGATACGCTCCATCTCCAGCTCGTGGGCGGTTTGGGCGATTTCCAGTTGCGTAATCCGTCCGCGGCGGCTGTCTATTTGCGATTGATGGGTGCTTCGTGCCGCGGCGGTCGCCTCCGTGTATGCCGATGTTGCTGTCTCGAAATTTGCTATGGCTTGGTCGCGGCGTTGGGTAACCTGCTCGCGGGTTTGGTTGTGCTGCGCGATGATTTGCTCGCGTGCGGTTTCCAGTTGAGATAATTCGTTTTCTGCGTCGGTTAGCTGTTGGCGTGGGTTTACACCGGCGGCAAATAGGATTTGTTGCGTTTCAAGATTTTCCTGTGCGCGCTCGGTTTGGTTTGTATTTGCTTCCAGTTGCAGCAGCAACGACCGCTCGTTATTTTCCAATTGCAAATCGTACTCAAATAAATTTAGCGTGGGCGCGGTAGGCAATTGCGCGGGCGGCATTTGCACAAGCTGCTGCCGCTCTACCTCAAGCTCACTCTGCGCACGCTCCAGATTAAGCGTCGTTAAACGTCTGTCGTGTTCGGCGCGTTCCAGCATGTCGGAGAGCGTTCGCATGTCGCTGGTTAGCGTAAACAATACGCCGCTTTCTCCGATATCCGCAAGCTGCGTAATCCGCCCGCCTGCCGGCGCGAAAATAATCTCCGTATCCGCCGCCCGCACAAGCCCCGAAGACCGCGCCTCGGGGTGGATATTCCCCTGCCTAACAAATTCCAAGGTAACACGCGGCACATGCAAATCCGCCAAAGTCCGCGAAAAAAACGTCAAAAATAAAATCACACATACAAAACCTATCGTCACCCGCATTAAAATTTTCTTGTAGTCCATAAAACCTCCTATTTTAATCCGCTCATTCTCATACCGCTGACCAAATACTCCTGCCCATGCAAAAACACCAATAGCGCGGGAATCATATAAAAAACAGAAGCGGCAAAAACGATTTCGAAGCTACCCGCAAGCCGTGGCAAATACACGCTTAACGGCTGCTGCTCAAAATCCGTGATAAACACAATGGCCTGGTCCACCACATTCCAATAGTCTACAAAAACCAAAATAGCAAGCGCGGCAATGGCGGGCTTTATCAACGGCACAACAATGGAAACCAAAATACGCAACTGTCCCGCGCCGTCAATCTTAGCCGCCTCGATAAACTCCACAGGAAGCGTCTTTAAAAACTGCCGCAGCAAAAACACCCCAAAGGGCGCGAAAACCGCAGGCAAAATAATAGCAAGCACACTTTCGCTGATTCCTAAAAAGCCCGCCATTACAAACTGCGGCACAAGCAAAACAGGCAATGGCATAAGCATAACCACAAGATAAACAAAAAATAATTTCTCCTTATGCCGCCATTTACAAAATTCAAATGCATAA
Source organism: Defluviitaleaceae bacterium (assembly GCA_009786685.1). GTDB lineage: Bacteria > Bacillota > Clostridia > Lachnospirales > WQUN01 > WQVC01. The sequence continues at coordinate 2,443 of WQRQ01000125.1, read as the reverse complement.
GCCGCAGGTACGCAAATCACCAATTGACCGACAACCGCAGGCGTGGTAATAATCACGGAGTTCCAAAGCGCGTTCATAAACCCAACATCACGGAAAAGCGCGAAATACTGCCCAAGGGACGCAAAATCCGGAATCACCGACATCCGTACAAAGTGTATCTGCGGAAAAACCTCCAAGGCATAAAAGCTGTTAGCAGGCAAAAGCGTAATCGAGTATCGGTTAGTAATTTCAAACCCCGTCATAAACGAGTTTGTAATCGTAATAAAAATAGGCATGGCAAAAGCCGCCGCAAGCAAGGCGGCAAAGGCAATCGTAAGCACTTTTTGCAAAATTTTCATAGATAAGTCTGCCTTTGCTGTAGCCGATACAAAATAAATACCAGCACCAAAATAAACCCAAAAATATAAAACGACGCCGAGGCCATAAGCTGATAATTTAGATTAGCAAATTGGTTATTTAAAAAATGCTGCAAAAGATAAATAGAAAGGTGGGGGTGCGTACCCGTGAGCAAATATATTTCGCGGAAAACCTTAAACGAGTTAACCACGGACAAAATAAAAACCAGCAAAAACGTAGGTGCGAGATAGGTAAGCGTAACTATGCGAAACTGCCGCAGCTTACCCGCGCCCTCTATCGCGGCATATTCGTAATAATCCTTGGGAATAAAATCCAACCCCGCCTGAAACAAAATCATATTAAACCCAACATTTTTCCAAACAAAAATCAAGATAACAAACCACATGGCATAGTCGGAGTTAAGCCAGTCTACGGGATTATATGTAAAAAACAAGCGATTAAACATGCCGTTAATAGAAACAAAATTACGCCAGAAGAAAACCACAGACCCCGACGGAATCACCAGCGGTAAAAGAAAAAACACAAGCAGACCCCGCCTAAGCTTTTTGCTCATAGGCCGCAGCAAAAGCGCGAGGGTAAGTGCGAGAGCCATATTAAGCGGGATACTAATTCCCATAAATGTAAGCGTATTGTCCACGGCCAAAGCAAAAGCGGCATTGTTCCAAGTGTCCACAAGATTGTCCACTCCCACAAACTGCCGCGAAACCGCATTATCAATCAAAGCATAATAAACAGAAATCCCAAACGGAATAACATAAAAAGCCAAAAGCCCCAAAAGGCTCGGTATAAGTAATAAATAAATAGCGCGCTCGTGCTTCATATAAGACCACCTGTAATTTCAATCTAAGGACATTAGACCACAGTCAGGCTGTGCTGTCAACCTTACTCAATCAACCACAATGCCACCGAGTTGTGTATAAGCTGCGCATAGGCTTCGGCGGTTATCGCGCCGGACATAAAGCTGTTGACGTTTCCACCATGAGAGCCGAGAAATAAAATCCAAGGCAGCATCGGAGAAAGCATAGCCATTGGCATTTCGTTGTATGCGTTTATGCGGTTTATTGCGGCCTCTATTTGCGCGGCTCGTTCTTGGGAGGTGTCAAAGTTAGTAAAACTTAACTCACCCGCTTTATTAAACGCGTCATAAAACCCTTCGATATATTCAAAAACATTGCGCAAATGCTCATCGGCAATGGCGCGTTTTATCGGCGTAGAAAGGGAATATAAGCCTATGGGCAACAGTCTCCCCTGTACCGGGTCTCTCCTCGCATTTACCAGCGGTTGCGCATATGCCTTGATAAGATATTGCATAAATTCCCACGCAAGCTCCTGCTGCCCCGCCGATGTAATAGAAAAAGCCGCCCATACACTGTCCGAATGCATAGAATTATTGTTAATTAAAAGCCTGCCACGGTCGTCCGCGAGCGGGCGATAACGAGCAAAGTACGCCTCATCACCCAAAAAAGCATGTACGGGGTTAAGCATTTGTGAATCCATAAAAAAAACCTGCTTTTCCGTGAAGTCACGCAATGTATGATTTGCAAAAAATGGCGTGGCACGCCAACCGCCACCGGAAAGGTGCGTACTGCGCCCGAAAACACGCGGAAGCATATCAAGATACGAAACAAAGACCTCATCCGTAAGGTCTGATGTGCGGGTATCAAAATCAATATAACCGGCAATAAGGGCTTCTATCATGCTATAACGCGAGCTAAAAGAAATCGGTATGCCCGTAGACAAATGAGCAAACTCTTGTTGCTCCCTTACATCAAGATAAATGTCAAGCAATTGACCTATTGTAACCGTAGGCTCTTGGGCAAAGCGGTTAACATAAGCCTGCGGCAGTCCTGTGTTAATCCCCACATGGTAAAACCCAAAGCTTACAGGGAAGGTATAAAGCCTGTTATCAATTTCAAAAGCCGAAAGCACATTGGTAAAAAAATCTTCTCGGTTTGTGCGGGGGCAGTTATCCATGAGCGTGTAAATGTCCGCAATCAAACCGGAGCGCACGGCGGAGCGGATATCACGGGAAAACCCCGAAGTAAACATATCCGGCCCTTGCCCCGCCATTAGCTCTACACCCAGC
>WQRQ01000124.1 GCA_009786685.1 Defluviitaleaceae bacterium | reverse complement strand
CCTTTATGGTTGTTGTGCCTACTTTGAAAACCTCATGCGCTTCTTGTATTGTGTGTCCTTCTCCAATGTAATTCGTTACTTTTTTTCTTAAATCAACACTATATGCAATGCGATTATTATATCAAAAATTTAGACTATTATCAATTTAATTAACTATAATATTCTCGTGGTGTATAAGTGGCATTAAGCGGGTTTTGTTCGCGCACGGAGGTATTTTAATGAAAAAGGTTTTAACCATCTGCTTTCTAGCAATATTCTTATCAGGGTGTACCGGCGAGGACACTTTACAAAACTATATCCGTCCTATGGAGTTAACCGACGACCAGCAACATCTTATGGATTTGGTCTCTCACGGCAATGAGATTTATATATTCGAGTTTAACACCTCCGAGGCATTTACGGCGATGGAGTTTTGGATAGATGTGTATGAGTACGGCATATTTTCGGAGACTGCCGGCGGATTACACATCAGCGGTTTTTTGCAACCGGCACACAACGGACAATTTTCCGTAGTTATCTCGGGCGACAACAGGAATGCATGGTCGCTTGCCAACCACGGAGAAAGCGGCGGCGGGCGTATGACAACAAGCACCCCCACCATTCCGGAAAGCAACATGGGGCGGCTCGCAAGCGCGATACAAGAGCCTGTCCCAATAGAACTCTACAAAGATATAGTGCTGTATGTAGCTCTGTTTTCGCAAACAGGCAGGTTTGGTATGCCGAGGGATAAGCAGCAGTTATTCACCGACCCGGAGTGGGAGTTTGAGACATACTCCGTGGCGCATGTTTTAAAAGCTCGGTTTACGAGGTAACCACACCTTCCGCAACTAAGCTTTGCCCTTCATACAACGAAAAATCGTTGCGATAAGGAGTTCACCTGATGAATAATGAATATCAAGTCATAGATACCGCAAACTGGAAAAGGGCAATACATTACAATGTTTTCAGAAATTTTATGATACCTCATATCTCCATTTCTACCGAACTTGATATTACAAATTTTTATCGTAAAACCAAGGAAAACAACCTGTCTTTTTCTTTTGCATTTATGTATGCGGTTACAAAATGTGCAAATGAAATAGAGGAGTTTCGGTATCGGTTTTATGAAGGGGATGTTGTGCTTTATAATAAAATCAGTTCCACTTTCACCTACATGAACAAAGAAGCAGAATTGTTTAAAGTCGTCACCGTCCCGATTAAAGATGATATCGAAGATTATATTAAAACCGCAATAGAAACAGCGAAAAGCCAAAAAGAATATTTTACGGGCCCGCTTGCCAATAACACGCTTATCCTCTCTGCGTTACCGTGGATAACATATACGCATCAGTCGAATACATTCAGTGGAAATAAAGAGGACGCAAAGCTGAACATACATTGGGGAAAATACTACGAAAAAGACGGCAACTTAGTTATGCCGTTTTCTGTTCAAGCACACCACTCGTTTGTTGACGGGTTGCACATCAGCAAACTTGTTAATCAGCTCCAAGAATATATAGATAATTTATGAGGCGTTATCGCACATCATAAGCAAACCGCCTTGTACGGCTAAACCCACCCCTACCCCACGTCAACGATTTACACACAACGTGCAAGTTTTTACACATAACCCCTCTTATCGTGGAGATAATAATTCTCCACGATTTTTTATGCTACAATTAATTCGCTTCAAATGACATAATTTTAAGGGGTGTTTTAGCATGAGAAAAGTAATCATAATAGGTGCGGCAGGCCGCGATTTTCACAATTTTAACACGTATTACCGCGACAACGACGCTTACAGAGTAGTTGCATTTACAGCGGCGCAGATTCCGGATATTGCAGACCGTAAGTATCCTGCTTCTTTGGCGGGCAAGTTGTATCCCGAGGGGATTCCTATATATGCGCAGGACGAGCTGGCCGATTTGATTAAAAAGCTGGACGCGGACGAGTGTGTTTTTGCGTACAGCGACATTTCGTACGATACAGTCATGGGAATCAGCGCGATTGTAAACGCCGCCGGTGCAGATTTTAAATTACTCGGTTACAAAAACACGATGATAAAAAGCACAAAACCTGTAATAGCGGTAGGTGCGGTACGCACGGGCTGCGGAAAAAGCCAAACATCCCGTCGCGTGGTGGAGCTACTCATGGAGTATGGCAAAAAAGTAATAGCCATCCGCCACCCCATGCCCTACGGCGACCTTGAGGCGCAAAAGGTACAACGCTTCGCAACGATTGCAGACCTGGAAAAGCACGGCTGTACATTGGAAGAAATGGAAGAATACGAGCCACACATAGCCCGTGGAAACGTAATATACGCGGGCGTAGACTACGAAGCGATTCTGCGTGCGGCAGAAAGCGACCCCGACGGCTGTGACATAATCCTGTGGGACGGCGGAAACAACGACTTCCCGTTCTACAAGTCCGACCTTACGATTACCGTTGTAGACCCGCACCGCCCCGGCCACGAGCTGCGCTACTATCCCGGAGAAGTCACCCTTCGTATCGCAGACGTTGCGGTTATCAACAAAATCGACAGTGCCGATTTCGAAAACATCCAAACCGTACGCGCCAACATCCAAAAAGTTAACCCCTCCGCCACGGTAATAGAAGCCGCTTCTACCATAACGGTGGCAGACCCGTCGCTTATCCGCGGCAAGCGCGTTTTGGTAATAGAAGACGGCCCAACCCTAACCCATGGAGAAATGAAAATCGGCGCAGGCATAGTAGCTGCCCGTCGCTTTGGCGCGGCAGAAATCGTAGACCCACGCAAATACGCCGTAGGCAAACTGGCCGAGACCTTTAAAATCTACCCCAATATCGGCAACCTACTCCCCGCAATGGGCTACGGCAAGGAGCAAATGGCAGACTTGGCCGCCACCATAGACGCCACCCCATGCGACGCGGTTATCATAGCCACGCCAATCGACCTAAACCGCGTGGTAAAAATCTCCAAACCAAACACCCGCGTAGACTACGCATTGCAAGAAATCGGACAACCAAATCTGGAAGAAGTAATAAAGGACTTTGTAAATAAATGAAAAAAATCACAATGATAGGCTTTGGCAGTTGGGGAATACCGCTGGGCTGTCTTTTGGACAGAAACGGGCATTTTGTCACCGCATGGGACAGCAGCGAGACCTATGTAGACATGCTTAACAAAACGGGCAAAAGCGACTGCCTGCCCGATATGGTAATCCCATCTTCCATAAAAATAACCAACGATATCGCCGCCGCCGCCCAAGGCTCGGAGATTTTTGTGTGTACTCTTACGTCAAAAAATCTCGGTAAATTCGCGCCTATGTTTGCAGAACACTTTACAGAAGGAACGATTATCGTAAGCGGGTCAAAGGGACTGGAGGAGGCTTCGCAAAAGCGAATTAGCGAGTATCTGCGCAGCCTTGGCAAAAGCGAAGTCGCAGTTTTAACAGGCCCAAGCCATGCCGAGGAGGTTTTGTTAAACATCCCCACGGCAATCCTCGCGGCTTCGGATAACGAAAAAGCAGCCGCAGTCGTACAGGAGATTTTTTCTTCCGATACCTTCCGCGTGTACACGTCCACCGACCTCATAGGCGCGGAAATCGGCGGCGCGCTTAAAAACGTAATTGCTCTCGCGGCAGGTTGTTCCGACGGCCTTGGCTTTGGCGATAACACAAAAGCCGCGCTAATTACACGCGGCATTGCAGAAATCACCCGCCTGGGCGTAGCCATGGGCGCAGACGCAGCGACCTTTGGCGGACTGTCGGGCATAGGCGACCTAATCGTAACCTGCACAAGCCAACACTCGCGAAACTGGCAGGCAGGCAACGCCCTGGCCCAAGGCAACACCCTAGAACAAACCCTAAAAAAAGTAGGCCGCGTAGCCGAAGGCATAGACACCGCAGCCACGGCGTTGGAGCTTGCGCACAAGTACGACATTAAAATGCCCATAGTAGAAGAAATAAACCGCGTCCTATTCGAAGGCAAAAGCCCCAAAGACGCGGTTACAGATTTGATGTTGCGCGAATTAAAAAGAGAGACGTAAAATCCGTCTAACGGATTCATCCAGCCTCGCCTCGGTAAAAATCCCATCCTCGAATGCCTGCAACATCGCGTCAAAGGCCTGCTGCTCCCTATGCGGCATTAGCAAAATATCCGCCCCTGCAAGGAAGGCCATCGTAGCAATCTGCCCGCAGGTAAAATGGTCGGTAAGGGCGCGCATTTCCAGCGCGTCGGTGATTATCAGGCCGTCAAAGCCCATGTCTCGCAAGGTCATATGCCAAAAATTCGAGAGTGTAGCGGGCAAATAATCGCCCGTAATCTCCGGCGTTGCAATATGCCCCATCATTACGCCGTACACGCCTGCGTTTATTCCGCTTGCAAACGGCATACCTTCGAGCATTTGCCAGCGTGTCCAATCCCCATGGAACACCGCCAATGCATAATGACTGTCCTCGTACGTATCGCCATGCCCGGGAAAATGCTTGGCCACGGCCATCACGCCGCCTTCGTGCAATCCCAGCGTAAACGCCTCCACCAATGGCACAACTACCTCGGCATCGCGCCCAAACGCCCGTCGCCCAATCACTTCATTAGCGGGGTTACTCCAAATATCCGCCACCGGTGCGAAGTTCATATTAAACCCAAGCTGCACCAGCTCCCGTCCAATAAGCAACCCCGTCTCAAACGCCGCCACCGAAGGATACAACGCCGCCCCGATTTCATAAGCCGAAGGCGTAACCCCATCGGCAAAAAGCCGACCCGCCCGCGACACGCGCCCACCCTCTTCATCTATAGCAATAAGAAGCGGCAGACGAGAAAGCTCTTGCAAATCGGAGGTTAACGCTGTCAACTGCTCACGCGAGGCCACATTATCCCCAAAAATAATAACCCCACCCATAGGAATCGCCTCAAAAAGCGCGAGCGTACCCGCATTTACATAAAGGCTCTGCCAAGGCAAACGCAACATAAACAACTGTCCAATCTTCTCCTCGACAGTCATCTGCGAAAGCAAATACTCGACAGCTTCGTAAAGGGCGTCGTCGGGGGGTGTGTCAGTAGCCAACGACGCATCAACGGGCGCGGGTGTAGCTTCGGGTGTGGGCGTGGTTTCAGGCGTGGGCGCAGCTTCACCGATAAACACAGGCTCTGCAACAAGCACGGACTCCCTCTCCTCCACAACAACCGCGCACCCCACAAGCAACACCACGCACAGGAGCAAAAATATTTTCTTCATTACAAAGCTCCCAACAATTCCTGCAAAAATTTCCAAACGCGCTCCACGGAAGAAATCGAAAGCCTCTCATCGGGAGTATGATAGTCATACGAATTCGCGCTGAAAGATATCATGTCGAGACTAACGTCGTTTTCTTTCTCAAAGCGCGACGAGAAAATCCCGCATTCCAATCCCGCGTGTACGGCGGTGACTTCCGCCTTGCGACCGTTTTGTTTTTCGAAAACATCCATCGCCGTTTTCAAAAGCTCCGACTTGGGGTTAAACGGCCATGCAGGGCTGCGATTTGTTACATGAACGCAAGTATCCAGCTTCTCCCTAAGCGCGTAAAACTGCCGCTCTATTTGGTAAGTGTAAAACCGTGCAGCACCACGCGCCATTGACGAAATCAGTACCTGTTCCTCGGCTGTTTCCACCACGCCCATGTTGCTGGACGCGTTAACGAGACCCTCTATTTCCAAGCTTTTTGCCAACTCGCCCGTGGGGATTAACAGCATTGCATGTATGATTTTTTGTGTGATTTCTTCTGTTAAAAACTTGCATTTTTCTTTCTCGCCAAATTTCCATTCTATTTTTAGCCCTGCGTCACTTGCGCGGTATTGCTCGGCAAAGCCTTCCTTGCAGTTTTGCAACGCCAAGACTATTTCATCTTTATCGTGAGGCTTATAACCAAAAACGGCTCTCGCCTCACGCGGGATAGCGTTTACCTTCATGCCACCGTTGATTTCTTTTAATGAAATCTTAATTGCGCCGCCTGTGTCTTCGTGTTCGCCCACATTCACCGCGTCCAGTATCAAAGCCAAAATTCTCAGCGCATTGCCACGCTCCAAATGAATATCCGCACCGGAATGCCCGCCCTTTAGTCCGGAAACTATAACCTCGCAGGTCTCATAAGAGCATTCCCCTCCATTTGCCGGCAGGCTAACCTCCGCTGTAGTAGCCGCCGCACAACCCATCGTAAAAATATCATCATTGCTTGTATCCAGGTTTATCAAGCGCGTACCCTTTAGCCCGGAGATGTCCAGGTTTTTCGCGCCCGTCATGCCTGCTTCTTCGTCTGTGGTAAGGATGATTTCCAGCGGCGGGTGATTAATCCCCTGCGTGTCAAGCAATGCCATACACAACGCCACACCAATTCCATCATCAGCACCAAGGGTTGTGCCCCGCGCCTTTATAAAATCACCGTCCACATACAAATCAATCGGGTCTTTTTCGAAATCAAACACCGTACCCGCGTTTTTTTCGCATACCATGTCGAGGTGCGCCTGCAAAAGCACAGGCGTCTTTCCCTCAAAACCCGCCGACGCGGCTTTTTTGATAATCAAGTTATACCACTCATCCTGTGCAACTTCCGCGCCGCGCTCACGTGCAAATGCCGCGATATAATCACTCACAGCCTTTTCATTGCCCGACCCGCGTGGGATTTTGCTTATTTCTGCAAAAAAATTTAATACGGGCTTTTCAAATATTTTTTCCATAAAACTCTCCCTTGGTTATTTTTGTCAAAATTACCATAAGCAAGCCAAAAGCGCAAGGCTGTACACCCCCCAATCAAAAACCGCGCAAATGCGCGGTTATAAGGTTTTTATTTCTCCTTGGTCTTGTCTTTAAACGTGCGCCACGGTTGCAACTCGCCTGTCAGGTATTTATGCATTTCTGTGATGGCGGATTTTAGGGCTTCGAGCTTGTAATCTTTGTTCCAGCGGTTTACGGCTATCCAGTCGAAGATTCCTACTGTTTCGCGGGGTTGGCCGTCGCCTGCCATGTGAGAGATTGCGCGTTCCAGTTGCGCGAAAGTAGAGATGGTTCCGCCGCCGCCGCCGCCCGCGTTTGCTACCACTATGCTTGGCTTGCCCGCGAGGGAAGACTTCGAGCCTTCTTTTTTGTCCCATGCATTAGAAGCCTCGCAGCGACGCAGCTTGTCGAGGAAGCATTTCATATCCTCGCTAACCTCGCCCCAGTATACAGGCGTCACGTAAATGTACGCATCACCGTTTGCCATTTTCTTTTGCAGGTCGGCAAAATCGTCGTCCTCGCCAAAGGTACAGTAATGCTCATGGAAACAAATCCCCCAACCGTCACCGCACATCTTGCATTTTTCCAGCTTTTTGTCGGAGAGTGTGATTACCTCCGTATCAAAGCCAAGGCCTTCGCCCGTTTTCCGCGCCACCTCTACAAACTCGAAGGTAAGTCCCTCGATTTGCGGCGTGCCGGATAGTATCAGGAGCTTCATGATAATGCACCATCCACAATGGCTTTAAGGTCTGTCGTCATGGCTTTCAGCCTAGCGGTGGCGTCGTCTTCC
>WQRQ01000123.1 GCA_009786685.1 Defluviitaleaceae bacterium | reverse complement strand
TTTTGAACCGTGTCGAATGTTTCTTGGTCTATGATTGCAGGGTGAGCGTTGGGGAAGATAATCCAGTCCTCTTGTGGCTTGGTGATTTTCTTCTTGCTCTTGAAACTGGCTGATGTGGTGCGGAGGTTTACCATATAGCCAACGTACTCCATTTTCTTCAAGATGTTGATAATGGTTGCCGTTCCCCAAGCATATTTGTAATGTGTGTCGTAATCGTTTTTGTGTCTGCCCCTACCACGCACACCGAGATAATATGAGGGGCGTTCGATTTTTTCATCACACAGCACCTTTGCAATGGCATGTACCCCCATGCCCTCCATTGCCATTTGAAAGATACGGCGAACAACGGAAGCTGCCGGCTCGTCAAGCAGCCATTTATATTTGTCGTTGGGGTCTTTCATAAAACCATATGGCGGGGTGCTTGTGGTAGGCTTTCCGCTTCTGCCCTTACCCGCAAAGACGGATTTTATTTTTTTCGAGGTATCACGGGCATACCATTCTGCCATAATTTGCCTGAATGGTGTAAAATCATCTTCACCATTGAGCAAGGTGTCCACGTTATCGTTAATCGAGATTAGCCTTACACCTTTTTCACGGAACATCTCTCGGTATAGCCCCACACGCAAGTAATCCCTGCCCATGCGTGAGCTGTCCTTAATACAGATACAGCTTACCTTGTCGGCATCCACCATTGAGATAAGTTCCTGCCATGCGGGCCTATCCCAACGAGTACCGCTATACCCATCATCATACAGGAAGATGTAGGGCGTTAATCCGTGGGCGTTGGCGTATTCTTCCAATAGCTGTTGCTGGTTAAGTATCGAATTGGAAGGCCCTTGCATTTCATCATCACGGCTAAGTCTGCCGTATAAAATATTCAGTTTTTGAGTGTTCATGTCTGCCTCTTTCTCGCAGTTCTGAACGTTTGCGGCACATGGGAAGCTATGCAATATTGCTCACCTCCCGCTTAATCAGCCGAAGAACTTTATCTTCTACCGTTTCTTGGCTTGTTGTGCTGAAATGGACTGACACCTTAAAGGTGGTGGAGCCAATCCTTTTCTGCATATTTATCGGCTCTGCATGGGGCTTGCCCTGCGTCCTTGCCGCACTTGCTTCAAGAGTATGCTTCATAACTGATTGACCCCCTTCTTAGATTAGGTTAGAATTTGTTGTGTTTTGGTGCGTTTTAATGGTTGCGATAGAACACTTCCTTTCATCAAAATATTTCTCCCTCTACTAATCAGGAAAAAAAGAGGGGTATTTCGGAACTCTTTTATATTACAGTTGTGTTACAGATTTCGGCGCATACAAAAAAGCCCACACTCACCCTATTTGAATACGACAGGAGCAGGTATAAAATGTTCCCAAGCAGGTCAATCAGATATAACCGTCACAAGTGCGGTGTTTTTCAAGGAGCAGAGCAAAGGTAGCAAAACGCTACTTTTGCAACGGCAATTTCGGAAGCCGCTTCCGATAATGTTTTTCATTCAGCCAAGTACATATGCCGCAAATGGCGTAACTGCGCTGTTTTTTGGGTAAGTTTTAACCTCACCCTTAACAGCATACAGCTTCGGCTTTGTCACACAACAAATTGAACAACTGTGAATACATCAACGCAGCGATAAACGCGAAACTGTCATCTGTATCGGAAATGATAATGAACAGAGCCGTTTTTCTGTCACCTATGGTGTCAAGCCCCATTTCATCATAACTCATCATGTCGCGCACCTCTTTGATATCGAAAGTGGCGAGCCTTGCGCCGCAAGAAATCAAAATACTTTTAGCGGTTTTTCCCGCCGCTAATAGATACTTGCGGTATTGACGCACGGCAAAGTGTTGTGGCTGTGGAGGGGATTCCCATATGGTTTCGTCGTTTTCGTCAAGCATGGGATTCCCATTGTCATCAAGTTGAGGTATTCCGTTTTCCAAGTTTTCAAATAAATAATCCACGGCATTTTTATACGTTTCGTCGTCCTCACGAACTTCCATTGCGTTTATCATTTCCACTAAGGAGTTAAGGTTTTTTTCTTCCTCTGCGGCTTCGTAATGGATATATCCGATTAGGGCACAGTAAAGTAACGTTTCTGCCTTAGTCCAAAACGGGTCGCCTCCTTTTTGGTCGCTCGGCGTGGTGTTAGCGATTAATGCTGTGACAAGTTTTAGAATATCCTTTTCTGAACGAATGTACGCCAGCGGGTTGTAACGCATTGACTTAGCAAAATCAATGGTATTAAGCACTTTTATTTCGTATCCGGCGCGTTTTAAAAACTTACCGCATTCAAGAATGAGAGTGCCCTTCGGGTCTGTTATGCAATACGATGAATGCGCTTGCATAAGGTTTGGCTTTAAGAAAAATCGGGTTTTACCGGAGCCTGAGCCGCCGATTACAAGCACGTTTTTGTTACGTGCGTATTTTGGATTTTTCGGACGGCTGTTGAGCATAAGGCTTTCTGTTGCTGTTAGAATTACGTTTTGGTAGGGATTGGGGTCAACATAATGGGCTATGTCTTTCTTCGTGCCCCATCGCGCCGAGCCGTATTCTATATCCTTACGCCACTTTTTTGCGTTAGCCTTTTTATACTGCACGAAACAAAATATTGCCGCCACGCCGACTGTACCTACAAGTAAGTCGAAGGGGTAAAATGTCGGCGCGGGATTTTGTATCACCTTACTCAGATTAGAAACAACGTCTAAAATTCGGAAAAGTGTTTCGCTTTCATCGGATAAACGATAGGCTTCGCCTAGCTTTGAGAAAAACCAAAGCAACAACACGTAGGGCAGATGGGGCAAAACAAGTTGCTTTATTTTACCCATTATCATAATTCATGTCCCCCGCGTTGGCGGTTTTTTGCAGGCGCAAGTACAGATTTTGCTAGTTCTTTGAAATTCTCAAGGCGTTTTAGTAAAGACGGTTTTTCCTTTCGTTGTAGAATTGTTTTGGAATACTCCTTAAATGCGGATTCCATCGCCTTGCTATCTTTTGCCTTGAAAAATATAACGTAATTTGGCGGTTGTACGGTGATGTCTTTTTTTACGGAAAAATCTATGCGATACTGACGCGCAATTTTATTAAATGTGCTGATTTCGCCGGGGATTTGTATGTCGGCAAGGCTTGCGCCCTGTTTCGTAAGGGATTTTAGGCTTTGCTTACCGTGTTTAAAATTTGGCACTCGCGCTTTTTCCATAAATGCCTTCATCGCTTTCGCAAGCGTCCGTGCTGTAAGTTGCGTCGCGCGAATTGACAACGCGACGGATTTATCATTAATTTGCTCATGCTCCATTGACAATTAGAATCACATCCTTTCATTCTTACCTCATATTAATATATCCGCACATGTCTTTGTTTTTTGTGCGTTCCGATTTTTGCAAGTCTTGGAGCATATCGTTCCAATCGCCTGTGGTCGGAATAATGCGTGTAGTTGTTATTTTGGGTAACGCCTCAATTCTAATCGCCGCATGGTCGCCTGCGTCGTCGTTGTCGGTTGCAATAATACAGTGATTAACTTCGGGATGGTGCGCGAGAAATCGCTCCAGTGCCTTTGTACTTGTGCATCCGAGTGAAAGCCGCCAACCCTCAAAAGGAGGGAGAAAGCCTTGCTTGCAAAGCGTTTGATGGGACAGCGCGTTTATCGGGGCTTCAAATACAACGACTTCCCGCGTATTGGGATTGCTTGGCAAAAGTGTGAATCCATAACTTTTATCCGAGCCTTCAGCGTCTTGCTTGAAATTTGAAATAGTCCCACGTAACGCCACGTAGCGCGTTTTTCCGTTTTCATCTTTGCCCGTGAAAACTGCATTGTGATACGGTTGGCTTTCGTAAAGAGTGCCTTGTTCAATGCAGTTCATTATTAATTCACGGTCTATTCCACGGCTTTGCAGATAGGCGATTACGCGGTTATTATTTTTGTAACGCAACGGCAAGGACAGTGCTTTTTGCACAGGCGGCGCGGGAGTATTGTTTGTAGTGTTTTGTTTTGGCGATTTTATAATGTTGCCGCGTTCTTGCGGTTTTTCGTTGAGAATGTTACATACCGCGTCAACAAGCCCATATCCGCAAATATTCGTTAGATAATCTAATGCCGTTGTTCCGCCTTTTTCGTGGCTATGCCAATAAAAACCTTTCGCGTTTACCGCAAGCGATGGATGCGCCTTTGAGCGATAGCCGCTTCCGACACGATGAAATTTATCCGCTTCGTATTGGAGAATGTAATCCAATACCTTTGTTTCTCGCGCCCGCGCAAGTTGCTCCTTTGTTACCCGGCCCAATCCATCACACCCCGCCTACGCTTAATGCGGTTTTGCTTTTTTGCTTCGACTTTAATGTCGTCGCAACAGCATTTTTTTAGCTTACAACCGCGCTTTTTTCCGCCGTAATGACGGCAATAGATGCACTCGGTATCTTCGAGGTGGTACCTAAATTTGTTGATAATCTTTGTGTTTCCCATGTGATTCTGTCCTCTCTTTTAGATTCTGCAAAAACAAAAAGCCCCGAAACGATTCTGAAAATGCAGAAACGTTTCGGGGCGTGTGATTCTTATGCTTAACTCATTTATTTTTTAGGGTTGGTTGTCACTGCGCCCCTCTGTAAGTAATTTTAAAACCGCTATTTCTCCGTCAAGTTTGCAATAGTCTGTGACTGTAACACCACAATCATAAACTCTTTTTCGGAGTTCAAAATCATCCACTTTTTGTCCACCTTTCCAGTTTTTTATTTGCGAACAAATCAAAAGGCGCGATATTGATTTTAGCATCACGCCCTTTGGGTTGTCCGAAAATTTTATGTTTTTATAAACTGCTCATTCACGACGGCACCACTCCTGCGAATGTTCTTATTTGCCAATCGCACAGTAAGCCCGTAATAATTTCGTCCATCTGCATGAGTGAGTACCCTTTTGGAAAGTAGCCTTTGTACTTGCTTGCACGGTCGGATTCGTCCTTTTGCGATTTTTTCTCTGCAAGAATTGTGTCAATCATTTCCGCTGTAAGTTCGCCACTTTGCTTTAATTTCTTTAGCTGTACCGCCTGCGATAACGACGGTTTAACATCATATTTTTCCATTGCGGCGGCAACTGCTGTTTGCTCGGACTGCGAAAGATATGACAGTTCAACAGCAGGATTAAACGCAATTTGTTTCGTGTCCACCTTGTCAAGAAGGGCAACCACAAGCTCCGTTAGGCGGATTAGGCGGAAAATTTGGTTTTTACTTTCGCCTGTCTGCGCCACAAGAATGTCAACCGAGTGCATTTCGGCTTTTACGCCGCTGTGGTTTAATGTTTCCATTTTCATACGGTAGGCATGAGCTTTTTCGCTTGGAAGCAATTTTTCCCGCTGTTCGAGGTTAGAATCAATCATCGCCAAGATTGCCGAATCGTCGTCTAATTCGCGTACAATTACAGGCAACGTCGGGATTTCTGCGCGTTCGCAAGCAAATTTTCGCCTGTTTCCGCAAAGAAGCTCATAACCTCCGTTTGGTCGTGGGCGAGCAATCCCCGGCTCTCGAACTCCGTACTGTTTGATGTTGTTCACAAGCCGCGTCATTGCCGCGTCGTCTATCACATGGAATGGGTGAATGTCGGGCGGGTGCAACTCGTCTAGGGGGATATGCACGATATTTTCGCCTTCCGCCTTTTTAGTGGTGCTTTTGAAAATGTTGTCGAAGCCGGAAAGTGCATTATCTCCGAGAATCTTTTTGTTACTCACAACCCAACACCTCCCTCGCAAGCGCGTCATACGCCGCCGCAATTTTTCCGTTTGGGTCGTGGCTGAAGATGGATTTTCCCGTCGCGCTTGATTCCGCCGCACGGACGGAGTGCGGGATATGCTCCTTGAAAATGCGGATGCTTTCGCCATAGGCGGCTTCGATTGCACCAATGATTTCTTTGGAAAAATTCGTGCGATTATCCACCATAGTCATTAATATGCCGTAAATTTCAAGCGTGGGGTTTATATCTTCCCGTACATCTGCTATGCTACGGAGAAGCAGTTCCAGCCCTTTTGCGTCAAGGAATTTCGGCGTTGTTGGAATTATCGCACCGTCTGCCGCCGCAAGCGCGTTGATGGTCAAAATGTCGAGCGTCGGCGAGGTATCAACAAGGCAGTAATCATATAGCGGCTTTACTCGTTTGAGATATTTCCGCAAGATGGACTCCCTCCCGACAAGCGGTGCGATTGAGAGTTCAATACCCGTTAAGCTGTTATTGGCAGGTAGAAGGTCAACGCCTTCCGCGTGGTGTATAATTCCTGCCATTGGGTCGAAATCTCGCTTGTTGATGATGTCCGTAATCACCGTAGCGATTGTGACGGGAAGGGTGTTCGGCTCTTTAACACCCATGCTTACAGTTAGTGAGTGCTGATTGTCCGTGTCAATACACAAAACCTTTTTACCTTGCCGTGCAAGCGCGACACCGAGATTTGCTGTAGTAAAACTTTTTCCGCAACCGCCTTTTCTGTTTGTAACCACTAAAATCTTGCCCATATTATCCTCCTTGGGGCGGGGCAAAATTTTAGCGTTAAGCTTCCGTTAGATTTTTAAAGTAGTAAATTTAGCCCCGAATTTTGATGGCGTATCTCTGGAAAAGGAAAACGCCAAACCCGCAAACCCTTGTATTCATTGGGTTTGTGGATTTAGCGTTATTATACTTTAGTCGGACATACTAAGCCTACATTGTGAGCAGCTTTACGATTTCGAAAACCGCCGCGTACGTGAGCAAATCCAGATTACCGAGCAGAAAACCGGCAAAAGCAAAATTATCGCGTTAAACAAAACTATCATCAAAGCCTTAATTGCATACGCCCCGCAAGCCAAACACGGCGAGCCACTTTTACTAAACATAAACACAGGCAAACCGATAACCCGCGTACATGCCTACCGCATAATCCGCGAAGCCGCCAACGCTGTCGGCGTTTCCCACAAAGTAGGCTGCCACTCGTTGCGTAAAACCTTTGGCTACCATTCTTGGACTATCAGCACATCTCCCGTTGTCCTCATGGAAATCTTCAACCACGTCTCGTACCGCACCACCAAGAGATACCTGGGCGTCTCCCAAGACGACCAAAACGCAGTGTACGAAAATCTAAGCTTTTGACAAACTCCAAAAAACTGTCACAACAAATTTTACCATATTACATCTTTATGTCAATATCTACATCACGGCTTTCATTTTAGCAAATCTTGTCGAGTGGATTGTTACCACGCTTTTTATCATAGAAATATCCTCAACCATACCACCAATTTTTTTAACCTCCGGCAACATTGTTTTGATATTGTCGGACATGAGGCTGTATCCGTCGGATAACGCGCCAAGCATTTTTCCGTGTTCTACCTCGATAACTGCTACGCTTTGGCTGGTAGTCTCCGCCCGTGACTTTGTATACGCGACATCTGCCTCTATGCTGTCTAGCCTTGTTTTCGTATGCGCGACATCTTCTTTTATATGCCCGACATCTGCTTCTATGTTGTCTAGCCTTGTTTTCGTATGCGCGGCATCTTCTTTTATATGCCCGACATCTTCTTCTATGTTGTCAAGCCTTGTTTTTATGCCGGTGATTTCGGATTTTAGCTCAGATTGACCGTATGTCAAATTTTCCAGCATTTCTAATATTTTATCTTCTTTGTTCATGTATGACACCTCTTTTTTTGTCCATCATATAGAGCGAATTCAATGAGAAACCGTCCCGACGGAGCGGCGGCGAAAAACCGTGTTTTTCGCGGTTTTGCCGCGACAGGCGGGACGGATTTCGAATTAATT
>WQRQ01000122.1 GCA_009786685.1 Defluviitaleaceae bacterium | reverse complement strand
GTCACAGACAATCCCTTTACCCTTAACGAAGTATCCGCCGTCACCCACCTTATATTTGACGTGGCAGGCAGACCCGCCGGTAACATGAATATAGTGCTTGCAGGCGGTCACACAGGCGGATGGAATCAGGACGATTTAAGCGTAGCCGCCGGATTCTGTCAAGAAACAATGCGCATTATAATCGACCTGCGCAATCACACGGCCTACGCCTTATGGAACGACGTTTCTGACGGCGGCGCAAGAAGAGTTATCGTATCCCACAACTCGGAAAGCTGGGACGAAATGAACGTAATCCGTGCATTCTTTGTACTGGATGACAGCTACGTTCCACCACCACCGGGCTGCGGCGATTGCGACGAGCCGGATTGCGAATACTGCAACCCACCTGAAATCACCACAGAAGTCATATGGACACTCGAAGTCACCCAAGAAATGGTAGACACACTCAACGCCAACGAAACCTATGACCGCGTTACACCCGCCGATTCTCCGACATTCACCTATGTAAACGGCAACCTGCAAGTCTCCGGACGTGCAGAAAACTGGTTCTCCCTCGACGTATTACTCCGCGATATGGAGCTTACCGAGGATGGCAGCTACAGAATCACAGCCGTAGGTACAGCAGCACCGGGCGCGTTATTTATGGCAGAAAAACCGCTGGAAAACGAGCCATGGAATGTAGGCAGAATTACAGGTAATGCAACAGGCGTAATAAAATACTTTACCAGCGTGATACCACGCGTAGGCACAGTAACCCCCGGCTACGACGAAGACGGCCTATGTCTGCACAGGATACGGATATTTACCACAGGTACGGGCAACTTTACCGTCAGCAGCATAATAGTCGAGCGTATGCTTGGAGTAGTAGTACCGCCACCCGATGTATGCGAAGAATGTGGCGACGACCCATGCACATGCCCACCGGATGATTATACGCCTGCTCCTACGCCACCGCCTACACTACAGCCTGCACCACGTCCACCCGCAGGCGGAGGCTTTGCACCGGTTGTACGGCCTGCTGCACCGGGAGCAATCACGCCACCCGCAGCACCACCCGCACAACCACCTGCCGCAGCAGTATCGGTAGATTACGAAGGTGTAGAAGTTGTGATACCCGACAATGTTATGGCATATCTCTTCCCCAACGTCGCAGACCTTGCCAACATGCAAGTTAGAATCACACAAACACCGGGCGCATTCGGCACAGATTACGACACCACGGGTGTACTAACCACCGTAGATGTAGCCATATATCTCCACGACACACCCATAACCCGCCGTCTCCCCTCACCCGTTGCAGTAGCTGTTTCTCTCGAGGGCTTTGACTTGGCAGGCGTAAACGTCCACAGGATAGTAGCCCTGGACGAAAGCGGAGAAGTAATCGGCGGCCATGTATGCACCGATACAAACAGGTTTATATTTGCAACCGCATTAACAGGCGCGTTCGAAATCACCTATGTACAGGAGCTGCGGCGTCTGGTAGTAGGTCTCGATACCAACATCATAAGAGACCTCGCAGATAACGCCCCGCTGCAAACAATGGACGTACTGCCCGTAATAGAAAACGGCAGAACACTCCTACCCGTGCGTTTCTTGGCCAACGCCCTTGGTGCGGAAATAGGCTGGAACGAAGCCGCACGCGAAGTAACCCTAACCAAAGACGGGCAATCACTAACCATCCCCATAGGCGTAATCACCCCCGAGCTTGCAGCACTGGGCTTGGATGTACCGCCCATGATAGTAGACGGCAGAACAATGATGCCCACCCGCTTTATAGCAAACTACTTTGGTGCGCTAATAGAATGGGATGACGCAACAAGAACATTTGAAATAATAATGTAAGCAAGCACACCAAAAGAGAGTTGTGGCGCAAGCCACAGCTCTCTTTTTTTGCTATAATGGCAGCATAATTTTGCAAGGAGAATAACTAATGCACATTCTTATATTAGAAGACGACCCGATAATTGCCTCCGGCCTAATCTACGCCTTGGAGCAGGAAGGCTATGGCGTAACCCATGCAAAAACCATCTCCGAAGCAGAGACGGCTATTGCACGGGAGGGGTTTTCGTTGGCGATTTTAGATATGCAGTTACCCGACGGCAAGGGGTTTGACCTCGCGGGCAAGCTGGCTTCTACGCCGATTATTTACCTTACCGTCGTGGATGATGAGACCAGCGTGGTGCGTGCGTTTGATAGCGGCGCACATGATTATGTTACCAAACCCTTTAGGGTGAGGGAGCTTTTGGCGCGGGTTAAAAGGACGCTTGGGGTTAATTCTCAGGGGATTTGTGTGGGGGATGTTTCTATTGATTCTGTTGCTGGCAAGGTTTTTAAGGGCGGCGAGGTTTTGGAGCTTACCGCTTTGGAATACCGCCTTCTTTTGATACTTGCTACTCACCGTGGGCAGTTACTTACGCGTACACAGATTTTGGAAAATATCTGGGACAGCGCGGGCAGCTTTGTGGAGGATAACACGCTAACCGTGTATATAAAACGCCTGCGCGAAAAGCTTGGCGACGCGCTAAAAATCGAAACAGTGCGGGGGGTGGGCTATCGTGTGGATTAAAAAATCGGATGTCACAAGCCTATCCGCCGATATCCGAAAAATAATCGACGGCAAAAAAATAGACCTTCGCGATAATCGCGAAGGCATTTGGGGAATGCTGAAAAACGACATCCATACCCTCGCCTATCATAAAAACGAGCAGATGGACACCTTACAAAAGGAACGCACCGCCATGGCCGACACGCTGGTAAACATATCCCACCAGATAAAAACACCGCTAACGGCAATGACAATAATGGCCGACCTGATAGAAAACGCCCCACCGGAAAAACAGGCAGAATTTTTAACAAATATAAAGGCGCAGCTTACACGCATGGAATGGTTTGCCTCCGCGCTCCTAAAAATAGCAAAGCTGGACGCAGGCGCGGTAGAATTTACCTCGGAAAATATTTCCTCGGAAAAATTAACAGAACTCGCATTGCAACCTCTGCAAATTCTGCTGGAAGTAAAAAATCAAAAAATAGAATCCTCCCAAGAAATCCACCTAAGCTGCGACAAACGCTGGACAAGCGAAGCCCTAACAAACCTAATAAAAAACGCCTCCGAGGCCTCCCCGGAAGGCGGCGTTATCCGCTTGGAAAGCGGCGAAAATCCCATCTGCAAATGGATTTCCGTAACAGACAGCGGCGCGGGAATTAAAAAGGAAAAAATGTATAACCTGTTTAAACGCTTCGAAGGCACGGAAAAGGGCTACGGCATTGGGCTTCCGCTTGCGCTGGCAATAATGCGCGGGCAAAATGGCGATATTGAGGTGAGCAGCAGCGGCGGCGGACAGGGCGCGACGTTTGCGTTGAAGTTTTATAAATGATTATCTTTACGCGCAAGGTATAGACATTGCGCGTAATTTTTGGTATTATAGCAATAAACAAACATTGAAAGGCGGTACTGTCATGGCAGAGACAACCAATCTAAATATTAGGATAGATAAAGGGCTAAAAGAACAAGCCGAAGTTTTTTTCAATGAATTGGGACTTAACATGTCCTCGGCATTTAATATTTTTGTTAGGCAATCATTAAGACAGGGTAAAATACCCTTTGAGCTTTCTGTTGTTGCCGACCCAAAACTCACCATTGACGAGCAAATTAGAGAGGCGGCACTAAGGCGCAACCCCAAGCGGGTAAAACTCCAAACTGATGAAAGCGGCAGTGTTATCGTTGATAAGGACAAACATCCGGATATTTACGATTGGGCGGTAAACGGCTAATGTCTCCGCATGAGATTTATATTATTCATTTATCTTGGGGGAGTGATGGCAAGATTCGCCCGGTGTTGGTGTTTATTGTGGATGAAGACACCGTTGATATCTATCAAATAACAACTCAATATGAAAATAAAAGCGAACATATCAAATCACAGTATTTCAAAATAAATGACCCGGAGCAAGCAGGACTTAATAAAGCTTCGTATATAGATACAGGCACATTAATTAGCTTGCCAAAAGATGCATTCAAAGGAAAAACACCTGTCGGCATATTGACAGATGGCGACAAACAACGATTTTTAAAATTTTTAAAATAGTCACCAAAAAGTCACTTTAGCCGGTTAAACTACCTCTGAGGTGATTTTTTATGGCAATTTTACAAGTTAACGACTTGAAAAAAGAGTACGGAAAGGGCGACACTATTGTCACTGCGCTTGGTGGTGTTAGCTTCTCGGTGGAGAAGGGCGAGTTTGTTGCGATTATCGGGGCTTCCGGCTCGGGTAAGTCTACGCTTATGCATTTGCTTGGCGGGGTTGACAGGCCTACTTCGGGCGGGGTTATCATTGACGGCAATGAAATTTACAAATCCAACGAGAGCGAGCTTGCGATTTTCCGTCGCAGAAATATCGGGATAATTTATCAGTTTTACAACTTAATCCCGACGCTTTCTGCGGAGGAGAATATCATGCTGCCGCGATTGTTGGATAATCGCAAGCCCGATAAGGAGAAACTGAAGCATATCCTGGAGACGATTGGGCTTACCAACCGTGCCGAGCATTTGCCTAATGAGCTGTCGGGCGGGCAGCAGCAGCGGGTTTCTGTGGGGCGGGCGTTAATTAACGACCCTGCGGTCATTTTGGCGGACGAGCCTACGGGTAATTTGGACAGCAAATCCAGCCGCGAGATTATCGACTTGCTGAAGCTTTCCAATAAGCGGTTTAACCAGACGCTTCTTGTGATTACGCATGACGAAAATATCGCGCTGCAAGCCGACCGTGTTATTACGATAAGCGACGGGTTTATCGTCCGAGACGAGGCTGTCCGCGGCGGGGCGGTGGCAAAATGAAGCTCACGGCAAAATTGGCTTACAGCCAGCTAATTGCAAACAGAAAACGCAGTATATGGACGTTGCTGGGTATTATGCTCGCCACTGCAATGTTTACGGCGGTGTTTGGCTTTGCGGCAAGCTTTGCGGCAACTATCGGCGAGTTTATGGATGATATGTATGTACGTGCTGATTACTACCGCACCATCTACGGCGCGGGCGGAATTCTTAGTGTACTCATCGTTATCGTATCGGTGGTCGTGGTATCGAACGCATTCCGCGTAAGCGCGGGCGAAAGAATGTCACAGTTTGGCTTGCTTAAAAGCGTAGGCGCGACAAAAAAACAAATCGCACAAACCGTGATTTACGAAGGTATTTTCCTTTCCGCCGTGGGGATTCCAGCAGGGCTGGTGCTGGGAATGCTCGTTCAGGTGATGGGTGTGGCGATTGCCAACCACATGCTCACGGACCTTAATGCTTTGCAAGACGGGGATTACACACTTGTATTTGGCTTTGTTTTTGCGTGGCAGGCAGTGATTGTTTCGAGCGTACTGTCGTTTTTTACGGTGCTGCTTTCTGCTTGGCTGCCTGCCCGCAGAGCCGCTAAAACTGCTGCGATTGACGCCATTCGCGGTGAGGGGGAAGTTAAAATAAAAGCACGTCGTTTTAGGGGCGGATTTTTTGTTCGCAAGATTTTTGGCTTCGAAGGCGAGCTTGCGGCTAAGTCGCTAAAGCGCAGTCGGCGTAATTTCCGGGCTACGGTTATTTCGCTTACGGTTGGCATTGTTTTGTATATCGGAGCCAGTAGCTTTGGCTCGCAGTTTTTCCGTATGACTAATCTTGTTTTTGGGCATATCGAAGCGGATGTTATGGCTCATTTTATAGGCTCGCGTTCTTTTTCTTTCGACGACGAGGGTAATATGATTGAGTTGCGATACATGGCACTCACTCCGCAAAACGCAGACCAAATCACCGCGGGGATGAGTGAGTTTTCTCCCGATACTTCTGTCATAGGCGTGGGCGGCAACGCATGGCGTTACATGATAAATAATGACGATTTGCGATTTACGCCCGATTTCCAAGAATATATGGACCGACAAGAGTGGTCAATGCGCCAAGGAATGATACGCGGATATTTTGACGTAACATTGCTCACCGTGGACGCGGCGACTTACGCAGAAATGGCGCGGCGGGCGGGTGTTCCGCTAGGCTCTAACATCTTGGTAAACCACGCTCGCTCGCAGCCCATAAACGGAAACTGGACAGAGTTTACGCCCCATGTTTTTACCGGACAAACACTACAAATGCACACTCACGACGGCGAAATCGTATATTTACCCCTCCACGGCCAAATAAGCGGGACAAACGTGCCGCACGAAATTTCTCACACGCAAAGGAGCTACCTTATGGTAATCGTACCCGAGGTAGATGCCACGTTTTATTTCTGGATGGTGCAAACCGATGACGTACATGGCTTTGAGGCTTATTGGCGGGACTTTTTGTTTGACATTCTACCGCCACAGCCATACGACCTCGCCGCCACACCCGGCTTTAATGCCGGCGTCTTTAACGCACACGCCGAGTACGACGCAATGCGCAGCCTGTTTCACTTAATAATGACTGCAATTTACGGCTTTGTTGGAATGCTGATTCTCATAGGCTTAACCAACGTAATCAGCACGATTTCCACTAACATTCGCTCGCGCTCCCGTGAGTTTGCCGTGCTGCAAAGTGCGGGCATGACCACCGACGGGCTAAAACGTATGCTAAATTTGGAGAGCATTTTATGCTCGGCAAAGGCTCTGGTTTTTGGGCTGCCGCTGGGGGTTGGCGTTTCGTTTCTTTTTTACATGGCAATCATGGAGTCCGTTGCCTTCCCGTTTGAATTCCCGTGGATTCCTATTGCGCAAAGTATTGTGGCGGTTTTTGCCATCACTTGGATAACCATGCGATTTGCCGTATCGCGGCTAAAGGGCGGCAGCATTGTAGAAAAAATCCGAGGAGAAGAGGTGCGCTAAGATGATGTCACTTCCCGCAAAACTGGCGTACAGCCAGCTAAAAAATAATCGCCGTCGCACCATGTGGACGCTGGTGGGTATCATCCTGTCCACGGCGTTAATAACCACAGTTTGTACACTGGTGGCCAGCGGAACAAACGCCGTGCTGCTGCTGGGCGGCGACCCCGCACAGCATGGTGTGCTTTTTGTGATATTCGCAATCCCCGCGGCTATCGTAATCGCAATCATCGTCGCCATGTCCGTTATCGTGATTTCCAACAGCTTTAACATAAGCGCGGCACAGCGCACGGCGCAGTTTGGAATCCTTAAAAGCACGGGCGCGACCGCACAACAGATAAAAGCCACCGTTATGTACGAAAGTATTTTTTTGTCGCTGGTGGGGATTCCGATAGGGCTAATCGTTGGGCTTGCCCTCGCCTACGCAGGTGTGCGGATTGCAAACACACAGCTCGCTATCTTGGACGAGTTTGTTCATATGATGGTAAACACGATTTCGGTGCAGCTTGTCTACACCGTGTCGTGGCAAGCGTTGCACATAGCGGCGGCAATGTCGTTTGCGACGGTGCTTTTATCCGCAAGAAAGCCCGCTAAGAAAGCGGCAAAAATCCCCGCAATAGAAGCGATTCGCGGCGTGGGAGAAGTAAAAATAGACGCGAAGCAGGTACGCACAAGCCCCATCACACAAAAATTATTCGGCTTTGAAGGCGTACTTGCGGCAAAGTCCATCAAGCGGAGCAAGCGTAATTTCCGAGCAAGCGTAATCTCACTTACCATGGCAGTAATCATGTTTGTGGTAGCCAGCGGAATTTCCAATGCCACCGACCAAATCGAAAAAATGATGATGAGCCTGATAGACGCACCCGTCATCGTAGAATACTCGTCCCTCCGCGTATGGCAACACGACCCCTACACCGACGAGTGGCAGTCCTACTTCCCTGCGCCCATTCACAGCGACCTCGCATTCCAAATCCTAGACCGCCTGCGCGAGTTCCCCGACACAGACGTATGGGGCAATGGTGGAGCATGGGAAAACTACAGAGCCACCCTACCGCGAGAGTTTTTGACAGAAAAAATGCGCGGACTGGCAGGNGACGCAACAATAGCCGCCACAGGCGTGGTAATCGTAGACCCAACAACCCACGCCCGCCTGGCCGAC
>WQRQ01000121.1 GCA_009786685.1 Defluviitaleaceae bacterium | reverse complement strand
AAGAAGAAGCCACGGAGGACATCTACGACGCGGCGGGTTTAGCAGGTATCACGGGTAGCGAAACGCACAGGAGCGAGGTGCTGGTAAAGGGCAGCGTATGGAAAATATGGAGTGTACGCTTGCCGTTTTTGCTGATTACACTGGCGGCGGGCTTGTTGCTTGGGCTGATTATCGAGGGATTTGAAGAAGTGCTGGAATCCATCGCTGTTGTTGCTATTTTTATTCCGCTGATTATGGATATGGGCGGCAATGTTGGTACGCAGTCTTCTACAGTTTTTGCACGGGGCGTTGTGCTTGGGCATATTGATGTAAAAAATTTCTTGCGGCATTTTTTGAAAGAAATCGGCATTGGGCTTAGTATGGGGGTGCTCATCGGTACGGCTGCCGGGATTATTACTTTCTTTTGGCAGGGCAACTACCCTTTGCTTGGACTTGTTGTTGGGCTTTCGCTGGTGGCGACCATGACGCTGGCTTCTTTGTTGGGTTTTCTTGTGCCGTTTGTGCTTATCAGGCTTAATGTTGACCAAGCCGCCGGGTCTGCGCCGATTATTACTTCTATAAAAGACCTTGCGGGGATTTTGATTTATTTCTTGTTTGTAATTACATTTTTGGGGAATATGGTTTAGATTAACCCGCCGTATTTTTTTTTGGCGCGGATGTCTTCTCCAAAGAATTTTATCTTTTGTATCTCAATTTGTTTCACCTCTTTTTACTTGCGGGAAAACCCGCCGTGCGTGGTTATTTTTCCCTTAACGGGCTTTTTGGGAGTGCGCCCGCTTTTTTGTCTTGCTCGTCCGTCAAGGGGAAATCCCCCCATTGCTATAACCTTCGGCCAACCGCCATGGGGGGAATTCCCCGCGCCGAACTACATGGGTTAATGGGCGACCCCCTACGACGCGCGCACTTCGCGCGTCTGGATGGGAAAAATAACCACGCACGGCTGCATAAGCGCAGGAAACGAAGTAGACACTTCCCGTAACGTGTCCGACGTAAATGGGGTTAGTGTCGCAGGGATTCATCTCTTTGATTGCAGCCTCTGTTTCTGCATTGTAACGAAGCTGCTTACGCTTACTAAGCTCATTATATATACACTGCGTCAATACAAAATGCCCCCCGAGCCAGTAATTATATAGGCCGGAAAGCTTCCGCCAAAAACATCAACACTGTCGGAATCTTTTTTATCTTCGGTACGAAGCAGCGGACGCTGTAGCAGTTTTGCCCTCCTTAGGGGTCGCCCTCTGCCCCATGTAGTCCAGCGCGGGGAATTCCCCGTGACGGGCGTGCATGATAGCATGGGAGGCGTGTGAGCCTTAAAACCCGTCAAGGCAAAACAGCTATAGCGTCCGCGTCTGTCCGTCACGACACTATTGCACGTTGTATTTTTTTCCAAATATTCCCTTCTTGTGCCACTCGGATAGGATTTTGTCCACGTATTTAAAGTTTGGCTTGCCACAGGTTAGCGCATATTCATAAGTTAGCATAATGCAATATTAACAGTAGCATAAAATATATGTCTATTTCGTTTATATCAGGTGTAGTGAGCTGCTCTGCCAGTGTACCTTTTTCAAGATGCTCTTTGAGCCATATCACATTTTGATAATAGTGTGGTATTTCTTTCACATCACATACCTTGCAGAGATTCAAATAGTTCCACAATCGCCACGCGGTAAAACGACGCAAATGCGGGTCATCAAAGGAATAGTCCAACATTTCATAGGAGCCGTAAGGGCCAATTTGCGGCGGAAAGAACAAAAGGGGGACAGGCGAAAAACCGGAAACATGATACATGGCTTGGGTGGTGGTATCGATTGTCCTTTCATTCTTCCAATTCAAACAGGAAGCAAGCGTTTCCAAATCCGATGGCCACGGGAATGAATCAACTTTATCTTTGAAATATACACGGGCGACCGTATTAGGATGCCACTTCCATCCGCTTGTTTGGGTAAAGCGTTTGGTCGTAAGCTCGCGAGAAATTTCGTCTAAACTTTCAATATGCAAAGACTGCTCGAATTTTTGGAGCAGCTCATCTTGAAACTTAATCAATAGCGTATCATTTTCGTCATTGTCATAAAGTGCCGCCAATACGAGTACACGAGGGTGACAATAAGATTCAACAGGTGGCCACCCGGCTTTCTTTTCAGCTTTTTGCAAAAATGGGATTTTATCCGACAGCACAGCTTGCTTCGCATTTTTCATAAAAGGATGATAGGCTTCGACACCCGCCCGACGCAACGCAATAACAATGCCGTCCATGCTTGCCCCGCCGTGTAACCCCAGCCCGAACCAGCCATCTTCATTCTGCTTTTTCAACAATTTTTTTACATCTTTATGCTGTAAAATTTGTTCCTGTAACGCCAACATCTCGGAACATTTAATGTCTAAACCCAAAACATCACGCATGATGATGTAGCGATGAGATGGTGTTCCTGTTGTTAAAATCATGTCGATTAGTTTTTGCTTTTCCATGCTTTCCCCACATTTCGTGTACAATAGTTTGCCGATATGATGATTATAGCATGGGCGCAACCACACTCCTTGTATGCATTATATAAGAATTATTAACAATCCGCTATAAAAATATTGGCATGGTTTAGAGCAGCCCGCCGTATTTTTTTTTGGCACGGATGTCTTCTCCGAAGAATTTTATCATTTGATAATTGCCAATAAAACGCGAAACTATCCGCTCGGAATACTGCGCCGTAAGCCCCGGCGGCGTGAGATTGCTGGAAATTACCGTGGATTTGCGCGTAAGCAGCCGCTGGTTGATGATATCAAAGAGCGCGGCAGATGTGACTACGGTGGACATCTCCGCGCCCAGGTCGTCGAGAACAAGCAGGTCTACCTCGTCTACGGCGTCGAGCATTTCGTTTGGCTCGGTAAGGTAGTCTCGGTTAAAACGTGCGTCTTCGATTACCTTGCAAAGACGCGGCACTGTGAGATACAGCACGGTTTTGCCCGCATCCAGCAAATCCTTGGCGATACAGTGGCTCAAAAATGTTTTGCCCAAGCCTGTCTCGCCGTACATAAGAATATTCTGAAATTCGTCGTCAAAGGTCTGCACAAAATTTATGGCAACGCGGTGGTTAATTTCCATATTTGCTCGCGGCGAAAGGCCTTCCTTATCCGCAACCTTGTTATCAAACAGGCGTATATCAAATGTGTCGAAATTCTCGTCCCGCAAAACCTCCCGCATATTGGACAGCGAATAATACTCCTCGATAAGCCGCTGCCTAAAACAAACACAAGCCGTAACAGGAATCCCCGGCGAGGTACTTATGTAACCCGTGTCCTTACACTTTTTGCAAGAATACAACGGCGTAAGATAGCTTTTTTTAGGAAGCAAAGAAAGCCGCTCGGCCTTTAACGCCTCGGAGGTCTCTCGCGCTTTAGAAAGCGCGGCAACGTCGCCCGCAAGAGCCAGCTTTGCAAGGTTTATGCCGATTTCGCCAAGGGCGGCGTCTATCTCGCGTAGGCGCGGGGTCTTTTTGTAGGCTTCCTCGCGGGTTTTTTCTTGTTTGGATTCCGCTAGTATGCGCTTGGATTCTATGTCGCGCAGGGCTTGTTGGTATGCGGTTTTGTATCTCATTTTGTTTCACCTCTTTTTACTTGCGGGAAAACCCGCCGTGCGTGGTTATTTTTCCCTTAACGGGCTTTTGGGGAGTGCGCCCGCTTTTTTGTCTTGCTCGTCCGCCACGGGGAATTCCCCCCATTGCTAGAACCTTCGGCCAACCGCCATGGGGGGAATCCCCCGCGCCGAACTACATGGGTTAATGGGCGACCCCCTACGACGCGCGCACTTCGCGCGTCTGGATGGGAAAAATAACCACGCACGGCTGCATAAGCGCAGGAAACGAAGTAGACACTTCCCGTAACGTGTCCGACGTAAATGGGGTTAGTGTCGCAGGGATTCATCTCTTTGATTGCAGCCTCTGTTTCTGCATTGTAACGAAGCTGCTTACGCTTACTAAGCTCATTATATATACACTGCGTCAATACAAAATGCCCCCCGAGCCAGTAATTATATAGGCCGGAAAGCTTCCGCCAAAAACATCAACACTGTCGGAATCTTTTTTATCTTCGGTACGAAGCAGCGGACGCTGTAGCAGTTTTGCCCTCCTTAGGGGTCGCCCTCTGCCCCATGTAGTCCAGCGCGGGGAATTCCCCGTGACGGGCGTGCATGATAGCATGGGAGGCGTGTGAGCCTTAAAACCCGTCAAGGCAAAACAGCTATAGCGTCCGCGTCTGTCCGTCACGACACTATTGCACGTTGTATTTTTTTCCAAATATTCCCTTCTTGTGCCACTCGGATAGGATTTTGTCCACGTATTTAAAGTTTGGCTTGCCACAGGTTAGCGCATATTCATAAGTTAGCATAATGCAATATTAACAGTAGCATAAAATATATGTCTATTTCGTTTATATCAGGTGTAGTGAGCTGCTCTGCCAGTGTACCTTTTTCAAGATGCTCTTTGAGCCATATCACATTTTGATAATAGTGTGGTATTTCTTTCACATCACATACCTTGCAGAGATTCAAATAGTTCCACAATCGCCACGCGGTAAAACGACGCAAATGCGGGTCATCAAAGGAATAGTCCAACATTTCATAGGAGCCGTAAGGGCCAATTTGCGGCGGAAAGAACAAAAGGGGGACAGGCGAAAAACCGGAAACATGATACATGGCTTGGGTGGTGGTATCGATTGTCCTTTCATTCTTCCAATTCAAACAGGAAGCAAGCGTTTCCAAATCCGATGGCCACGGGAATGAATCAACTTTATCTTTGAAATATACACGGGCGACCGTATTAGGATGCCACTTCCATCCGCTTGTTTGGGTAAAGCGTTTGGTCGTAAGCTCGCGAGAAATTTCGTCTAAACTTTCAATATGCAAAGACTGCTCGAATTTTTGGAGCAGCTCATCTTGAAACTTAATCAATAGCGTATCATTTTCGTCATTGTCATAAAGTGCCGCCAATACGAGTACACGAGGGTGACAATAAGATTCAACAGGTGGCCACCCGGCTTTCTTTTCAGCTTTTTGCAAAAATGGGATTTTATCCGACAGCACAGCTTGCTTCGCATTTTTCATAAAAGGATGATAGGCTTCGACACCCGCCCGACGCAACGCAATAACAATGCCGTCCATGCTTGCCCCGCCGTGTAACCCCAGCCCGAACCAGCCATCTTCATTCTGCTTTTTCAACAATTTTTTTACATCTTTATGCTGTAAAATTTGTTCCTGTAACGCCAACATCTCGGAACATTTAATGTCTAAACCCAAAACATCACGCATGATGATGTAGCGATGAGATGGTGTTCCTGTTGTTAAAATCATGTCGATTAGTTTTTGCTTTTCCATGCTTTCCCCACATTTCGTGTACAATAGTTTGCCGATATGATGATTATAGCATGGGCGCAACCACACTCCTTGTATGCATTATATAAGAATTATTAACAATCCGCTATAAAAATATTGGCATGGTTTAGAGCAGCCCGCCGTATTTTTTTTTGGCACGGATGTCTTCTCCGAAGAATTTTATCATTTGATAATTGCCAATAAAACGCGAAACTATCCGCTCGGAATACTGCGCCGTAAGCCCCGGCGGCGTGAGATTGCTGGAAATTACCGTGGATTTGCGCGTAAGCAGCCGCTGGTTGATGATATCAAAGAGCGCGGCAGATGTGACTACGGTGGACATCTCCGCGCCCAGGTCGTCGAGAACAAGCAGGTCTACCTCGTCTACGGCGTCGAGCATTTCGTTTGGCTCGGTAAGGTAGTCTCGGTTAAAACGTGCGTCTTCGATTACCTTGCAAAGACGCGGCACTGTGAGATACAGCACGGTTTTGCCCGCATCCAGCAAATCCTTGGCGATACAGTGGCTCAAAAATGTTTTGCCCAAGCCTGTCTCGCCGTACATAAGAATATTCTGAAATTCGTCGTCAAAGGTCTGCACAAAATTTATGGCAACGCGGTGGTTAATTTCCATATTTGCTCGCGGCGAAAGGCCTTCCTTATCCGCAACCTTGTTATCAAACAGGCGTATATCAAATGTGTCGAAATTCTCGTCCCGCAAAACCTCCCGCATATTGGACAGCGAATAATACTCCTCGATAAGCCGCTGCCTAAAACAAACACAAGCCGTAACAGGAATCCCCGGCGAGGTACTTATGTAACCCGTGTCCTTACACTTTTTGCAAGAATACAACGGCGTAAGATAGCTTTTTTTAGGAAGCAAAGAAAGCCGCTCGGCCTTTAACGCCTCGGAGGTCTCTCGCGCTTTAGAAAGCGCGGCAACGTCGCCCGCAAGAGCCAGCTTTGCAAGGTTTATGCCGATTTCGCCAAGGGCGGCGTCTATCTCGCGTAGGCGCGGGGTCTTTTTGTAGGCTTCCTCGCGGGTTTTTTCTTGTTTGGATTCCGCTAGTATGCGCTTGGATTCTATGTCGCGCAGGGCTTGTTGGTATGCGGTTTTGTATCTCATTTTGTTTCACCTCTTTTTACTTGCGGGAAANCCCGCCGTGCGTGGTTATTTTTCCCTTAACGGGCTTTTGGGGAGTGCGCCCGCTTTTTTGTCTTGCTCGTCCGCCACGGGGAATTCCCCCCATTGCTAGAACCTTCGGCCAACCGCCATGGGGGGAATCCCCCGCGCCGAACTACATGGGTTAATGGGCGACCCCCTACGACGCGCGCACTTCGCGCGTCTGGATGGGAAAAATAACCACGCACGGCTGCATAGGCGCAGGAAATGAAGTGGAAACTTCCCGTGACGTGTCCGACGGAAATGGGGTTAGTGTCGTGGGGATTCATCTTTAACGGTCATTGTAGATTTCTTCTTTGCTTGGTGTGGGCATGAACACCCTCCAAGCCAATACCGACAGTCTTTCATCGTTTAAATAACTCAGAATGTGAACCTGTGCGAGTGGCGGTAAGGATAAGTTTTCCTTTATCTATAGTGTAAATTAAAAGCCAATCGGGCTTTATGTGGCATTCACGATAACCAGCATAGTCACCTTTTAATGCGTGGTCGTTATGTTTTGGCGCGAGTGATTTTCCGTTTAAAATATCTAAGATTATATCGTCGAGCAATGATAAATCAAAACCCTGTTTTATTATCCGCTTTATGTCTTTGCGATATTGAGCGGTTGTTTTAAATGTCATCATCTTCCTCGCTGTCTAAATCCGAATAAAATTCGCCGAGAGTATGATATTCTTTTGCATGGATTTTGCCCGACATTATGCCACGAGCTTCTTTAATTGCGGCCTCGGTTTCTGCATTGTAACGAGGTTTCTTATATCTACTAAGCTCATTGTATAATTGCTCCGAAATAACAACCAGATTTTCGTTTCTGGGACGCGATATTAACACCGTCTCACCCTGCATAACTTTGTTTGCGTACCTCTTAAAATCCTGTGTCAAGTCTGATGTTTTTATTGCAATCATATTTGCACCTCCCAACGTGTTTTCATGTGATTTTTAATATGTATTTTAATGTGTTTTTACCAAGCAGTCAACGCAACACACCCTAAACACCCACCGAGCCAGTAACCACATGGTCTGGAGCGGTTTGTACCAAAACATCAGTAAAAAAATGGAAAACACTACCCACGCCAGCAACCACGCGAGCCGGAAAGCTTCCGCCCAAAACATCAACACTGTCGGAATCTTTTTTATCTTCAGTACGAAGCAGCGGACGCTGTAGCAGTTTTGCCCTCCTTGGGGGTCGCCCTCTGCCCCATGTAGTCCAGCGCGGGGAATTCCCCCCACGGCGGTTGGCCGAAGGTTCTAGCAGTGGGGGGATTTCCCCGTGATGGACGCGCACGATAGTACAGGAGGAGTACGACACTATTGCGCGTTGTATTTTTTTTCCAAATATGCACGTTCTAATTTTTCGTAATGCGAGTAGTCGTTTTCGCGCTGGTTGAAGTTGATGAATCTGTTCTGTTTAGGCTTTGCGGCGGTTAGGGGGCGCAGTGCCGGTTTTGCTTCCTTTGCGAAGGCGGCGTCGGCTTCTGTTACCGCTTCGAGGG
>WQRQ01000120.1 GCA_009786685.1 Defluviitaleaceae bacterium | reverse complement strand
CAAAATGCTTCAAAAATACGCTCTTCTTCTGGGTTGACTGCTTTTATTTTTGCTAGAGTTGCCTGTGCTATTTTCTTTGGGTTTAACTCTTGATTCGCATTGATATATATTATCTATTTTCAAAATTATATTACCTATTTCACCGCAATGCTCGCGTTCTTTAAAATTGATGCCTTCAAACTTGTCTAAATCATCTTTAAATGCTTCCTCGATTACATCAATGTCACTTAGTCGCACATGCAAATTTACACCTCCGACATCTCCTATCAGTTCCTTTTCAATGCTTACCAACATGTCACTTACCTCGGAAAGGTGTTTAACATTATCCAATGTCTTACTAGTTTTTATGTCATGCCAAGAGTTGTAGGTTTCCAATGTTTCATATAGGTCTAGTATTTCTTCATACCAATCGTACTTGCTTAATAATACGATTTTTAATGAATTTACCGCTCCATGATATACAGGCATTCTTATAGGCGTAAGTAGTAAATGACTCCCGCTAGTATGTATATTGTAAACTTTTATATAAATAGCTTCCAGCTCATTTCTTATCTTTTTCTTTAAATTATTTGCAGCATTAGATTCCATACGCCTCCCATTTAAAAATTGAATAACAAATGCTAAGACAATTCCGATTGTTGTAGCTACAACATCGAAGAAAAATACCCACGAGGAAAAGTAGTCCATACATATCACCTCAATACTCACCATGGTTGCCAAATATTTACATTTAGTCCATGTAGTAGAAAAGGTTGATTCACCAGAAATACTGGCAAAATCAACCTTTTCATCTTATCCAGGAGCAGAAGGACTTGAACCCTCGACATCCGGTTTTGGAGACCGACGTTCTACCAACTGAACTATACTCCTATACGGGACAGGGGGGTGCCCCGCAAAATCATTATAGATTGGAAATACCTGACTGTCAAATAGTTATTTACAAAAATCACCATTTTGCTTCTGCACCAAAATATAGGAAATGCTTAGCGGTCTTTTTGTCCGATAGCTGCGTCGGAGAAAAGCCTTCCGTGCTTTTGGGTACGCACGGTTTTCGTATCTTTGCTCTCGAACAAAAATCCTCGCAAATCAATTCCTATAGCGAATTAATTCGAAATCCGTCCCACACCCGATATCAACGCAAAGTACGTGCTGCGTTGCAAGATTTACCTTAAAATCGTGCATTCGCACGATTTTTGTTTTTAATGTTAAAGTTTTTGCCTTGCTTTTTTCAAAAAGCGAGTGGGGCTTGGAGCAAAGCCCCAAATTAGATTATTCTTGACATAAATAAAACGATGTGCTAGGTTTTTTGTATCTGAACAGGCGATAAACT
This sequence comes from Defluviitaleaceae bacterium, assembly GCA_009786685.1. Taxonomy (GTDB): domain Bacteria; phylum Bacillota; class Clostridia; order Lachnospirales; family WQUN01; genus WQVC01. The sequence goes on along the minus strand of WQRQ01000120.1, from coordinate 6,742 downwards.
TATGTTTATGGGGTCGGGCTGCAACAGTGAGCTTCTTTGCTACGCGGCAGCGGATGTACACATCTGCGGGACAGTACAGGCGAATAAATTCGCCGCGATTGTCTTGCGATGTGTTTTTTAGTTTGAAGGAGGGCTTGTCATGCAAAATTCAAACGAGAGATTAGCTATGCGAGTAGCGCGTAACAGTATTATCATAAATATCGGATTGTCGGGGTTTAAATTATTTGCGGGGATTTTTGCTAACTCTGCGGCTATGGTATCGGATGCGGTGCATTCTATTACCGACCTTGTTAGTACCGTGATTGTGATTATCGGGATTAAGCTGGCAAATGCCGAGGACGACAAGGAACACCAATACGGGCATGAGCGGTTTGAGTGTGTTGCTACGCTTATTTTGGCGATGCTTATTTTTACCGTGGGGGTTGGGATTGGCTGGTCGGGTGTACAGACGATTATTTCAGGAGAATACGCGGTGGGCGTGCCGGGCATATTGGCATTGATTGCGGCGGTGGTTAGTATCGGCGTAAAGGAAGGCGTTTTTTGGTATGTGCGGGCGGCGGCAAAAAAGATAGATTCCGGCGCGCTTATGGCGGATGCTTGGCATAGCCGTGCAGACGGGCTTTCTTCCATCGGCAGCTTTATAGGGATACTGGGTGCGAGAATGGGCTTTCCTATTATGGACTCGCTTGCGGCGATTGTGATATGCCTATTCATAATAAAAACGGCGGTACAAATCGCCATAGAATCTCTGGGAAAAATGACCGACCGCGCCTGCGACGACGAAACCGTAGAAGCCATGCGCAAAACCATCCTGTCCCAAGAATCCATAGTCTCATTGGACGCGCTGCGCACGCGCATGTTCGGTAACAAAATATATGTAGATGTAGAAATAGGCGTAAACGCGGATGTAACCTTCAAGCAAGCGCACGACGCCGCACACCGCGTCCACGACGCGATAGAGCATGAGTTCCCAAAAGTAAAGCACTGCAAAGTCCACGCAAACCCTGTAGAAATGGCGGAAAAAACCAATGATTAACCTAGACTACGCCTCCCACACGCCCGCTTCCGAAGCCGTACTCGAAGAATTTTGCCGAGTGGAGCGCGAATGCGCGGGCAACGCCCTGTCCGCACATGGCTTGGGGCGTGCCGCACACGCGGAGCTGACCCGCGCAACCGAAGGCATAGCCTCCCTGTTAAACGTAAAGCCGCAAGAAATAATCTACACATCCGGCGCAAGCGAAGCCAATAACATGGCAATCAAAGGCATAGCCAACGCCTACGCGCACATGGGCAAGCACATCCTGTCATCCTGCTTAGAACATCCCTCCGTAAGCGGCACTCTCACGTACCTGGCCGAAAAAGGCTGGGAAATCGAGCTGCTAAAAATTCAACCAAACGGCAAAATAGACACCACACACCTAAAATCCGCAATCCGCCCCGATACCGTGCTGATTTGCACCAACGCGGTGGATAGCGAGCTGGGCGCGATACAGGATTTTGTTTTTTTGACCAAAAGCGGTCAAGCCCTGCAAACATGCCACATGAGCGGGCTTTTTCCGTTGCTGCACGTGGACTATGCGCAGGCCATGGGCAAGGTAAATTTGCCCCTACCCGGCGATTTTTCGACGCTGTGCTTTTCGCCGCATAAGTTTTACGGCTTGGGCGGCTTTGGCGTATTGGTAAAACGTGAAGGCGTAGTGCTGGAGCCGTTAATCCACGGCGGCACTTCGTCTGCACAAACCCTATACCGCGCAGGCACGCCCTCCCCCGCTCATGCCGCCGCCTGCTACACCGCGCTAAAAATCGCATTGGCCGACCGAGAAAAAAACCTAAAAACCGTACAAGAGCTACGCGAATACGTAATAAAAAAACTGCCCGACACGGTAAAAATAAACAGCCCACCCGACGGAAGCCCCTACATCCTAAACCTAAGCACCGACAATATAAAAGGCCGCGAAATGCAAAGCAAACTAAACGACCGAGGCATAGCAATCTCCGTAAAATCAGCATGTTCCACAGACAACGCGCCGTCGCGTCCGGTATTTGCGATAACGGGCGAAAAAAAGCGTGCGTTAAATTCTTGGCGGCTAAGTTTTAGTCATTTAACCAAAAAACAAGAACTTGATGTTTTTATTTCTGAAATATGTTACAATGCTGACATAAAACATCAATAGTGTATGTTTTAATAAATCCGAAGGGGGTTTTAATGTGAAATTGTTTCAAAAACGCGCTCTTGCATGGGTGATTGCCGCATTGATGGTCTTTACCATGATACCAACGGCTATAACTTTTGCAGAAGAGTACACACCAGAGTATGAGCCACAGGACAAAGCAGAAGAGTATATCGAGTATGAATACTTAGAGGCTGAAGAAAACGACGAGTACGAATACCCATTGGCATTTGCACCCTTAAATTTTGAGGCGTTTTCTGCAAACTTGCCCGCTGCACCGGCAACAGTTAATCTTGCCGGCATACCTTCAGAAGAAATAGTGTTTAATACAGCCGCCGGAGGCACTGCCGCTATTGCAGTCGGCACAATGGTTACCTCGTCATCGACGGCAGGCGGTTATCTGGTCTCCGCAGATGGTTTTAACTCTCACAACGGCACAATCTTTACACTAACAGTGCCTGATGTCGCAACGACCGGGGACTATCTCATTGTCGCAGGACGCAGACATGCCGCAGGCGGTGACGGTAATATTAGTTTTGGCGGCGTACAAATCGGCCAAGGCAGCCAAACAGGAGCTACTCAATTTAACCATTCAGGTAGTTGGGAAGTAACGATACCCAATGTTTCTCCCGGCCAAACCATCACACTTACCGTTAATGCATGGGGCGGCGGAAGCTCCGCAACTACCAGATTAAACGAAGTAGGCTTTACGATTTCCGTAGACCAAGTGGTTATACGCGCAAACATAGACCCCTACTCCGCCCAACGCGACGCATTGCAAACAGCAATTAACACAGCACAGCGTTTTGTTCAGCAAGCATACACGCCCGCTACATGGACACCGTTTAATAACGCGCTCACAGCCGCCGTTGCAGGTGCAACTAATACTGCCGCAGGCGCGGGTGCAACTATGGACGGACTTCGTACGGCTCTTACAACTGCGCAAGGCGGCTTGGCACGTACCGCCGCCGACCCGGCATGGACAACAGTAGAAGCTTCCGATTTTGTATCGAGCAGATTTTCCACGTTTACCGTTGTAAGCAATGGTATCCATATAACAGGCCGCGGCACAGGTGCTGACGCCCACAACAACGGAATATGGCTAAACATCAGCGGAATGCGCCAAGCCTATGAAGCCTACGGCGGCACTGCAAACGCACCTATAGTCGTATCGGGCTACATGGGACAAGCAGGAAGGCTCGATACCCAAGGTCTTACACCTGCGGCAAATGCATCAACAACAACCGCACATGGCGAGTTTACGCTTACCATCCCGGCTACCGCAAGCAGTGCTTGGACTAATCAATGGTGGGGAACTGCCGACAATCCCTTCCCGCTACTCGGCACAGCAAGCGGATTGCATTCCGACTTCCTAATCACAGGCATCCAAATAGGAACGGCACAGATTACCGCCCTGCTTGATGCACCGCCCCCGCCGCCACCACCCACAGCCGATATTCGCACAACAAACTTTAGAACAAGGCTAAACGGCTGGGATGTAGAGCTATGGACACAATACGCGGGCGGCGTAGAAATGGCAATCTACCCAAGCGGTGCATTTACAGGCACTTGGACAAGCACATTTAATACGCTTTTCCGCTCGGGCAGAAGCTTCCCGGGACGCGGAACACGCATTGCAGCTATCGGCAATATATCCATGCGTTACGATGTTGCCGAGTTTACTTCTACCAATGGTGCGACATATCTTGGTATATACGGCTGGGCAAGAACTGCCACCCCCGGAGATACCATCGTCGAGTGGTATATCGTAGACAACTGGCGCAATTGGATAGTAGGCGGCGGAAATCCCCCCGAGACGATTGTCAGCCATCCCAACTATACCCATCACGGTACGGTAACAGTAAACGGTGTTGTCTACGACATCGCCACGGCATGGAGAGTACAGCAGCCTTCTATAGAAGGCACAACAACCTTCCTGCAAATTTTCAGTGTAAGACGCAACAGCCGACAAACGGCTAATACAGGCCCCTTTGCAGGCACGATAGACGTATCTGCGCATTTTGAGGCTTGGGAAAATATCGGCCTGCAAACCCATGCAGGCTCGGGCAGGTCGGTGCATTTTACACGCGACATGCTATTAACAGAAGTCTCCTTCGTAGTAGAAGGCTTTGGCGGAAACGCAGGCAGCTCCGGCAGAGGCGAGGTATCAAATCTTTGTCTTGCATACGGCCTTAGCTATATATGTTCATGGGGCGGCTGTGCAAACTGCGACGACCTCGTTGGCCCGTATGTACCCGCAGTACCCGAAGAAAATATTATCTGGGAACTGGAAATCACCCCCGAGTTAGTCGAAGGTCTAAACGCAGGTACGGACGCGATAGGCGGCGTACAGCGTGCAGCACCCACACCCATAGGCAATTTCGGGTTTGATTATTCCGCAGGCGCGCTGGTAGTAAGAGGCCGCACCTATAACTGGAACTCCCTCGACGTTTTGCTAACCCATGAAGAACTCACAAGCGGCGGAGAATACCGCATTACGGTAGTCGGCGCAGGCACGGGAGCCACTCAGCTACAATTATCATGGCCGCTGGACGACGCGCCCTGGGAAACGGGTAACGTCAACGGAGTGGGCGGCACTGTTTCCACGACATTTACCACCACCATGCCGGTGATAGGCGGCGTAACGGTAACACCACCCAGAATAAGAGTACGCACAAACGGCGGCACAGGCGACTTCACGATAACGAGCATATTAATAGAACGCCTCGGAGACGCAGCCCCACCACCGCCACCACCGCCGCCATATTGTGATTATAATTCCTACGATTTCCAAGCATGGCTGGCAAACCATGGCATAGGTCTGCTCGGCGGACAAAACAACCACGGCTCATGGCCTTTCTGGAACACAGGCAACCAAAATATAATCGTAGAATACGAAAACGGAAATTGGCAAATGGCTGTACCCGGCGCAGGAACAGGCGGCGGTACAGGCTACGGCACGCATGGTGTACTACTTCGCCTGTCAGGGCCAAACAGCCTAAATATCCAAGCAGGCTACCGCATAGAAGCAGTCGGATATATACGTGGTACAATGACTGCCGTACATGCACCTCCGGGCGTAGCATTCCGCCCCGGGCATGAGGGCGGCTCACCCGGCTCTAACTTGGTACACGTTCCCGTACCCACGGGAGTAGCAGACCAACCCTTTACGATTTCCTATGTAGTAACACATCAGGACTTTACACTAAACGCCGCACACTGGAGCAGCCACCCCGCATTGCAAATAGTAAGACAACCAAGTCAACCGGGCTTGTATATGGTAATCCAAGACCTTAGGATTTTCCCAATCTGCAACTGTGACGGCGTTCAGCCGACGGGCATTTCAATCGCCCCCGCAGGCAACTTTAGCCTGTTAACAGGCGGCACAAGACAACTAACCGCAACTGTTGCACCCGCAGACGCAAACCAAGCCGTAGTATGGACATCAAGCAATACAAGTGTCGCAACGGTAAGCGCGACAGCAGGCACAGGCGGCGCGACAGTTACGGCAGTAGCTCCCGGCACGGCAACCATCACCGTCAGCAGCGCGGAAGCAAACACAATAACATCCTCCGTAACAGTAACGGTTACAGCACCGGGCGGCGCAAACCTACCACCCGCAGGCGGCGCACCAAGACCGCCCGCAGGCGGAGGCGGTGCAATAGTACGGCCGGCACAACCGGGAGCCACACCACCCGCAGCTTTCCCCCCCGCAGTCGCACCACCCGCCGAAGCACCCGCTCCGGATATTTCTGTCACAGTCGTACCCGTACCCGGCCAAGGCACGGCAGTAACAGTCCAAATCCCCACAAATGCCATCGGCAACCTGCTACCCATTCCACTGGAAGAATTCGACCTCGCAGGGCTTAACACCAACAGAATAGTAGCCCTACGCGCCGACGGCACAATTTTCGGCGGCAACTTCGACACGGCGGCAGGCATGTTTGTGCTAAATGCGTCGGAGGCGGGAGAATTCACAATAGCCTACGCAGAATCCCTTCGCCGCTTGGAGTTGCAAACAAATTCCTTCGCAATCCGCGACCTTGCGGGCAATGCACCTACCATAAACATGGACGTACAGCCTGTAATTCAAGATAACCGCACCCTGTTGCCCGTCCGCTTTATGGCATACGCGCTGGGCGCAACCGTCGGCTGGAACGACGCCACCTCCGAAGTAACCCTAACCTTGGGCGACAAATCCATCACCTTCGCCATAGGCCAAGCAGCCCCGGGCATGGACGTCCCCGCACAAATCATTAACGAACGCACAATGGTCCCACTGCGCTTTATCAGCGAATTCTTCGGCGCAGTAGTAAACTGGGACGATACCACCCGCACCATCGAAGTTTTGTATATGTAAAAAAGAGTAATAACGCACCCTCACGCTTCGGCTTAGTCGAACTGTGAGGGTGTGTTTTTTATGTAGGATAATTGCAAAGATAGGCTTATTTACCACAGACGCTCCTCTGTTTGACGCTCAATGCCAACAACTTAAGCAATTAAAAACAGGATTTAGCAAATTTTTTCAAAGCTCTACGCCTACAACGAAAGCTCGCATGAAGCCGGAAGCG
>WQRQ01000119.1 GCA_009786685.1 Defluviitaleaceae bacterium | reverse complement strand
AAATCCTCGGCGGGCGAGTAAAATCAAGGGCTGACAAGCTTCCGCCCAAAACATCAAATGGCATGGAAACACGCGATGTTTTAGCCGCCGAAGCAGATGTCGGCCACAGCACGTTGCAACGCTACATGCAAGTAAAAAAAGAAAACCCCGCACTATACGAAAGGGTAAAATCCGGCGAGCTAAAAATAGGCTCAGCACACAAAATGCTAAAAAGCCAAGCCACCACCCAAATAATAACCCGCCTAAAAATCATCAACCAAATGTACAAATTTATAAAAAAAGCCACACCCCGCACAACCCCGGAAGAGCAAAAAGATATTAAAAATCGCTTAAATGCATTAAAGCCGCTACTGCACGAGCTTTCGCAGAAGGTTGAAAAGATAGAGCCGTGCTGAAAGTTGACATCATGGCATAACGTGCATAAAATATAATAGGAGAAAATAATCATGCTAAAAATATATCTTGATAACTGCTGCTACTGTAGACCGTTTGATGATTTGGCACAAGAAAAAATCAGAAATGAAGCAACAGCAAAGATGTTTATTCAATCATTGGTAAAATACAAAAGCCTTGCTTTGTATTCATCATATATGCTTTCTCTTGAAATAAATGAAAACCCTTTTGAAAACAATAAAGAACATATAATACGGTTTTTAGATGAATATGCAGCGTATTTTATCAGTCGTGAGCATGAGAATGAAATACTGCCGCTAACAAACAAAATTATGGCAACAGGAATTAAACTAAAAGATGCTGTACATTTGGCTTGTTCGATTATTGCCGAATGCGATTATTTTATAACGACTGATAAACATGTGCTTAATTTCAAAACAGACCAAATAAATATAGTAAACCCCGTTGATTTTATAAATGTATGGAGGGAACAAAATGACTGACACTATGCAAACTTCCGCTATTTTAAGCGCGGGCATGAAGCTACTCAGAGAAAATCTCGGTTTAATTGAAACCGAAATTTTTATAGTTAGTATAAAAAACAAAGGCTTTGATTATACCGCGTGGAGAGAAAACCTGTGGGAAAATATGACCTCAGAGGAGTTATTCGCAAAAGCCGCAGAGTTTGAACGGCATCACCCGGAGCTTATGCCTAAAAATGCAAAGCGCATTTAAAATAAAGCAGAGTGATGGTGTTGCAGCTTTGCTTTTCTAATCTAAGAAAAAATTTTAAACCAACAAGGGAGCATTATACATGGGCGAAAGCATGAAGGGCATGACACGCACGCACTACTGCGGACATGTTGATGAATCACTAATCGGACAAACAGTAACTGTAATGGGTTGGGTAAACAAACAGCGCGATGTAAGCAGTCTTATTTTTCTTGTGCTGCGCGACCGCACGGGTATTGTGCAGGCTGCGGTGGACAAAAACAGCGCGTTTTACCCCGCTTCTAAAAATATACGTATGGAGTTTGTTGTTGCGGTGACGGGCAAGGTAATTGCCCGCACGCCCGAGAATGTAAACCCAAACATGCCAACAGGCGCGATAGAAATAGAAGTAACGGAGCTTCGTATACTATCGGAGGCGGAAGTCCCGCCTTTCCAAGTAGCGGACGAAGGCGTAGCCATCGACACGCGGCTGAAATATCGGTACATCGACTTGCGTCGCCCGGAAATGCAGCGTATTTTCGAGATACGGCATAATGCGGCGCAGAGTATTCGGCGGTATCTTACCGAGGGGGGATTTTTGGAGATTGAAACCCCTGTTCTTATAAACAGTTCGCCCGAGGGCGCACGCGATTATCTTGTGCCTTCGCGTATGCACCCGGGGCAATTCTACGCGCTGCCGCAGTCGCCGCAGCAGATGAAGCAGATTCTTATGGTATCGGGCTTTGATAAGTATTTTCAGCTTGCGCGTTGCTTCCGCGATGAGGATTTGCGCGCAGACCGCCAGCCCGAGTTTACGCAAATAGATATTGAAATGTCCTTCGCAGACGAAGAAAACGTATATGCCATGGCGGAAGAAATGATGGGGCGCGTGTTTAAGGACGTCCTTGACGTGGAGCTTCCCGCAAAATTTCCGCGCCTTACATGGCATGAGGCCATGGAACGCTTTGGCAGCGACAAGCCCGATACCCGCTTTGGCATGGAGCTTGTTAATATCTCCGAGGTGGTAAAATCCACGGATTTTCAGGTATTTGCAGGGGCGTTGCAAAACGGCGGAAGCGTTCGCGGTATCAACGCCGAGGGCTGCGCCGCCATGCCGCGCAAACAAATCGACGCCCTTGTAGAAGTAGCAAAGCACCACCAAGCCAAGGGTCTTGCATGGATTACCTTACCCGAGGACGGCTCGATAAAATCCACAATTTCTAAGTTCTTTGACGACGATAAGCTCCGAGAAATCGCCGCTGAGTTTAATGCAAAGCCGGGCGACCTTATTCTGCTGTGCGCCGACACAAACAAAATTGTTCTCGACGCCCTTGGCGCGGTACGCACCGCCGCCGCAAAATGGAAAAACCTTCCCCTCGAAGGCTTTAACTTCCTATGGGTGACAAAATTCCCGCTGCTGGAGTGGTCGCCCGAGGACGAGCGTTTTTATGCTTCTACGCACCCGTTTACATCGCCCTTGGAGGAGGATGTCGCGCTTTTGGATTCCGACCCCGCTGCGGTGCGTTCTCGCTCATACGACCTTGTGCTTAACGGCTACGAGCTTGGCAGCGGAAGCGTTCGTATTCACCGGCAGGAGCTTCAAAATAAAATGTTTGAGTTCCTTGGCTTTACAAAGGAAACCGCTGCCGAAAGCTTCGGCTATTTTATTGACGCTTTAAAATACGGCGTTCCGCCACATTGCGGCATTGGCCTTGGCCTCGACCGCATAATTATGATAATGACGGGTGCGGATTCCTTGCGCGAGGTTATCGCCTTCCCCAAGGTAAAAGACGCCTCCTGTCCCATGACACACGCACCAAACGACGCCCCCGCCGACCAACTTTCCGAACTCGGTATTATGAAAATCGCCCAAAATGACGATGAATAAAAGAGAACAACTGGATAACATGCGGCGAGAACATGCCCGCGACCGTGCCGAAATCCGCGACAACGAGATGTATACCCGCGAAGGCGAGGATTTTACCATCCAAATGATACGCGACAAGATGGCACGTGTTCTTCACGACCCCGAAATCGACGCAGAGCATCGCAAGGAAACCCTGGCAATAATGAAAGAAGAAATAGAAGTAATCCTCGACCAGCGCGACGAGCGCGAGCATGATTTCATAGAGCAAGAGCTCCAACGCCACCAACTCGAACAAGAGCTGGAGCAAGAAATACTAAATGAAGAACGCGAGAAAAAACCAAAAAAAACCGAAACAGACGAATACCGAGAAAAGCTAAGCCAGCTACTATACGCCCGCACCTCACTAAAGGTAGGCGCGGAGGCCACCCGCAAAGCCATACAGGAAAACAGCCGCGAGCTAACCGAGGCAGAGCAATTCTCCACCATTTTAATCAATAACAGCGAGCGCGACGCCATCCCCGCCTTTACAACCTCCCGCCGCAGAATAAAAGAAGCCCTCGCACCCGAGCAAATCGCCCGCATAGATACAGTAGTGGCAAAGCAACGGGAAATAGGAATGCTGTACAAAGAAAGCGCGCAGCTACAAGAATCCCAACTAAAAAAGCCACCCAAAAAAGAGCTACCCCCACCTCCCCCGGAAGAAAAACCGGAAGAAATAGACGAGTTAGAAGAAAGTAGTGATGACCATGCAGATTAATTTTCAGGGCAACAATTTCCGTGTAGAAAACCCGTTTAACAGGCATACTAATCAGAGCGGGCGCACAGCGACATCACGCCGCCGCGACGTAATGCAAGAACGCGCCGCAGAGCAAGAGCGGGAAATGCGCCTGCGCGAGATGGAAAACGAGCGCATAGCCAACCTTTTGGAGCAAATAGACATTACAAGAGCAAACGAAAACGAGCTAAGCGACGATGTAGTAAACCTCACTATATCCATGCTAAACGAGCAAATAAACCAAATCCACATGAATCGCTCCGAGCGAGAAATGATGGCAATAGAGCGAGAAATGCTTCGCCAACAATCCGAAATGGAAGAGAGAATGCGCGAGCGCGAACGAGCCGCAGAGCAACGCGCAGAAAACCAAGCCCAAAACAAAACCCAAGAGGAATTAGAACGCGCACAGGAGCGTTCTCAAATAAAAGGCATGACATCCATAGGCGCGACACTGGATAACATAAGCACGCTATCCCGCACACGCGCACAGCTTTCTGCCGCGGCCACGCGCCTTGAGGGCGAAGCCGATTTCGATATGCACCGCCAACGCATTGCAAACCAAGAAATCCGTTCATTCGTGAGCCAAAGCAACATACGGGATATCGAAATAATGCGCGAGACAGGCGCGTCCATCCGACCCATGCAAATAGGCCACCTGTTCAGTAATAATCCCCTCGCCCCCGATACATTCCGAGGTCGCCATCTGGCAAACCTAAACGTAGGCGTAGCCCGCACAAACGCCGCCATCAGCAGCCAAGTAAGTGCCATGTACCGCGAAGGCCAACGTATGCAAGAGCAACAACTGCAACTAACACGCGAACAATACACCGCTCCCTCCGAAGAAGAGAGCGACGAAGAGGTTATAATTAATGCCACCTGACCACATCACCCCCGATATCTGGTTTCCTAATCTGGGTATTTATTTTAACAATGTCCCGCGGATTGCGATTTCCGTATTTGGGTTTAATATTTATTGGTACTCCGTTATAATTGCCTTCGGTATATTTGCGGCGTATTTTTTGGCAATTTGGTGGGTAAAAAAATCCGGGCAAAAGGTAGATGATTACACCGATTTGCTTCTTTTGGGCGTGCCGCTTGCTATTTTGGGGCTTCGCCTTTATTATTTGGCATTTAACTGGGATATGTACCGCGGGCAAAACTTTATCCGCGTTTTTTTTGATTTCCGAAGCGGCGGACTTGCCATCTACGGCGGAATCATAGGTGCAGCCTTGGCCGCCGCCATCATGGGTATGCGCAAAAATATCCCCTTTGCCACCATGGCCGATACCGGTGCGCCAAGTATGCTGCTTGGGCAGGTAATCGGACGGTTTGGCAATTTTTTTAACCGCGAGGCCTTCGGCGGCTATACCGACGGGCTTTTTGCCATGCGCATTCAGGAGCAGCAGGTGCATATCGCCCGCTACATCACCGACGAAATCCGCGAAAATATAATTTACGTCAACGGCGCGCATTATATCCAGGTACATCCTACATTCCTATACGAAGCGGCGTTTAATCTCGCGCTTATGATTGCGCTTATCATTTATCGCCCGTACAAAAAATTTAACGGCGAAATCGTACTGCTGTATTTCCTCGGCTACGGCATTATCCGATTTATCGTCGAAAGCCTGCGTACCGACCAAATGATGTTATTTAACACAGGACTGCCACTTAACCAAGTGGTGGCCGTCTTGTTTGCCGTAGTATCTGCGGCATTAATAATCGCGGGGCATACAAGAAAAACTTCTACCCCCGTTCATAACAGGAGGAAGAGATGAAAAATTTACATGAGAATCACGACAAGCAAAATGAGGAATACATTTCTGCAAAGGCGGAGCTTTTTACTAAGAAGCCCGGGAAGGTTACAAACGAGCTTAATTCCCTCGCCAACGACCGCTTAAACAAGCTTAGCGACGTAATAGCGAGTGTAAAGTTTACGGGGGACTATGTAGAGGCTCTCGACACCTGCGTATCGTTTTTCGACGACGTGGTACTGGAATGCGCGGAGATAACCAACCGCCGCACAGAAATCGAGCATAAAATCATAGAGCTATGCAGGACAGCCCTTTCAAAAGCAAAAAAACGCAACGACAAACAAGAACATGTAACCGCAAAGCTCATCGACGGCCTAAACGCCAAACCGTCACAGGAAGCGGCAAAAACTATCGCAGCGGCTGTTATGGACATCACAAACCCGCTACGACTGGGCTACACCCAATATGCGGATTTCTGCGAAAAAAACCCGCTCACCATCGACAAGCCTACCTTCGACTACCTAAAAACAGAAGTCGCCGTACGTGCCAATTTAATCAATGGCAACGACAGAGACGCCTTTGAAGCACTGGAAAAGCTTCTTATATCAAAAATCGAGACCCCGGAAAAGTACCTGCTTGCGTCATTAAATTCCTATTATCACGGTCTCGAAAAGGACGCAAAACGCGCCTTGGAAATAGGCCTCGCCAAATTCCCAAACAACGAAAGGCTAATCAGCGCGAAGGGCGTACTAAGAGCATAAAACTCATAAAAAATCGCGTCCACATAGGTCGCGATTTTTTATGGGTTAACGGCTAACTTGCCATTAACGTTTTTCTACCACAAATTTGATAGATGTTTTTTCCTTGCCTTCTACTTCCAGTTGAGAAAATGCCGGAATGCAAATCATGTCGATACCGTTTGGCGCAACGTAACCGCGTGCGACTGCAATACTTTTTACTACCTGGTTGACTGCGGCGGCTCCTATGGCGTTAATCTCCACTGTTTGTCCGTTACGCAGGATGGCTGCAATCGCACCTGCCACAGACTTTGGTTCTGACTTTGATGAAACCCTTAATACTTCCATCAATACGACCTCCAATAAATTATGAAAATGACGTTGACGTATTATGCGTTTATTTGGAGAAAATGTCTAGCTTTTTTGCCGAAAATACTAACCAATTATGAGATGTATTTTTTCATGTTTTTTAGTGCATTTTTTTCTAAGCGAGAAACCTGGGCTTGGCTAATGCCTATTTCGTCTGCAACTTCCATTTGCGTCTTACCTTCGAAAAATCGAAGGGATAATATGTGCTTTTCTCGTTCGCCCAGTCGTTTTAGGGCTTCTGTCAGGGAGAGATTCTCCAGCCAGCGGTTGTCTGTGTTTTTTTCATCGGACACTTGGTCCATCACAAATATGGCGTCCGCGCCGTCGTTGTACACCGGCTCAAAGAGAGAGACGGGGTCTTGGATAGCGTCGAGAGCAAATATTATTTCTTCCTTTGGTACTCCCATTTCTTTTGCGATTTCTTCGATTTCCGGCTCCTTCGAATTTTTTGCCGTGAGCTTCTCCTTTATGCTCAACGCTCGATACGCCGTATCGCGTAACGAACGGCTTACCCTTATGGTATTATTGTCGCGTAGATAACGGCGGATTTCTCCGATTATCATAGGAATGAGCGTCACTAGGTGTGAATATGTAATAGCCCTTGTTTCAAGGGCTTTTAGTTTACTGTGCCATCAATAGTTCGTCAATCTCCATCATTCTTTCGTGCGTCAATGGCAAAGGCTCTTTCGTTTTCTTTACATAGTCCGAAATCGCTCGTATTCCGCTTCGGGTGTCGTCGCCCCGCCCCATAACAACGTAGCCACCATGTTTTTCCGCAAGCTCGTCAAGTTTCCTTGAATTTTCAAGTGTGCTTAGGCTCATTTCATAACTCTCCCTTCAAGGTATATTCCTTTAATAGCTTCAGTGCCTGTTCTGTTTCGACCTGCATACGATATTCGTGGTAAAAACCCAAACATTCCGCGCCCAACATTTTACGGTAATGCTCAACTAATTCAGTGTTTTTTGCATCAAAGTAGATAAACCCGCCAAACCCATTCAGCACGGAAAGTTTTATAGCTATGGCAAAAAGGTGTCCGCCAACGCCATCGTACTTTTTGCTCTTGCCCAAGTTATGAGGCGCACTTTCAACAAGCGGCACATATACTGCTCCTTTCACGACTTTTGCCGCAATTATGCCTTGAATTTCGTCATCGCCTTCTATTTGAACCTTGTAAATGTTTGTGCCATCTAAATCAGGGTGCGTCCAGTTAAAATTCCAACCATTTGCTTTCAGCCCTCTTAATTCGTCTGCGCTTGCGTACTTGAACACTGTGCTTAGAATATTTCCCGTTTCACGCTCTACCAAGCACGGCGTGAGCTCGTCAATTTGTATGTCAACACCCATAAAGCACCTCTGCATTAACGTTGTTGGCGATTTTTTCATCGTCAATAGGTACTATACCATATTAGGCTTCATGCTCCAACGCCAATAAATTTTATACTTACGTGATTGTTACAAGACTGATTTCTCCGGTTTTTGCAAGATATTTCAAAGCGATGGTGGTCTTCCTTATTCTTTCGTTCACAGTGGAAAGCTCTATGCACACATTGAACATTGCATCGCCGTATTCATTCATCCTTAAGTTGTATATATAGTTTTGGCAAATTTCTTTGTAGATATCTCTCAAAAA
>WQRQ01000118.1 GCA_009786685.1 Defluviitaleaceae bacterium | reverse complement strand
ATTTAACCACTACGCTTACGGCGCGGTTGCCGACTGGGTGTACACCGTAGCGGCGGGCATTACCATGGCCGCGCCGGGTTATTCTCGCATAAAAATCGCGCCCAAACCCGACCCGCGCCTGCCATGGCTAAACGCCCGGGTAAAAACTCGTCACGGTACGATAATTTCAAATTGGCAATATGTAAATAATGTTGTACAATACAATATACAAACTCCAAGCCCCGCCGAAATCCATATCGGCAACAAGATATACCACGTGGGCGCGGGTTTACATGTATATTATGGAGGGGATTAATTATGAATAAAACCGATATCGAAGCCGCATTTGAAGGGCCACAAGAAATACCCAAAGTCCGTTGCCCCAGATGTAAAGAATTCTACGAGGTAGACGAAGGGCCTACAGACTACTGCCCCGCCTGCACAAGCCAGCGCGAAGCACAGGTACAGCATATTCGCGACCTTATCCGCGACAACAAAGGCATAAATGCGATGGAGCTGGAGCGTCGCACGGGCATTCCGATTTCATTTATAATGAAGGTAATGCGTGACGGCGAAATAGGAATAAGAAGAAACCCCTTTTAAAGCGGCATAACAAAAGTAGCAATCGCCACAGAATGCAAAATAGAAGCCGCATTTACAAACAAATGGAAAACCGAATGCATATATTTTTTCTTTTTACCAACCACATAGAACAAAACGCCAAGAGTATACAGCGCGCCGCCGATTAGAATTAGGATAAAAAACGGTGCGCCAAGTACATATACTAAGCGGTTTATGCGAAAAATAGCCATCCAGCCCATGCCGAGATAACATGCCAGCGAAAAATATTTAAAGCGGGCGCGGTCTATGGCTGTTAGCGTTAGCCCAAGGAACGCGAAGCCCCATATCAGCCCAAACATCACCCATGCGTCTACGGGATATACATTTCTAAATTCTGTTAAAACAATGGGCGTGTACGTACCCGCGATTAATAGATAAATCGTGCAATGGTCGAGGACACGGAAAACCCGCTTAGGCTTGCCAATACCAAGCCCGTGATAAATGCTGGACATCGTAAAAAGCAAAATTACGCAAAATCCGTAAATTAAACCGCTCAAAACGCCCATCATATTATGATTGTACGCCGCGATTATCACGCAAAACAAAAGCGCGATTAATCCAAGACCACCGCCGACTATATGCGAAATCATGTTAAAGCGTTCTTCGCCTCTGGTATAAATTGCTGCTTCCATATATAACCTCCCACTTGTGTAATCGCATTGTAACAATTTTACATATTCTAAGCAAATTTTATTTCAAACACCTGCGCATAATAAAAGACGCACAATAAAAAATGCGTCTTTATATGAAATGAGGAGGGAAGCAAATGGACATTAACTGTACGCATAAATGCATGTATCAACACGAGGGCAAATGCACCCTGCAATCATTGCCCGCGCAAACAACACAATCTACTTACTCACAAACCGACTGCCCGTATTACGCCACGCCTAACGCCTCTGCAATGCCACGGTAGATGGCGTGCGCAAGCTGCCACTGATATTGTGTACCAAGTAACCTGGCGGCCTCGTCGGGGCTTGTGATAAATCCAAGTTCCAAAAGCACCGCAGGCATATTTGCCTCGCGCAGTACCACAAGATTAGGGCCGCTGCGAAGCCCTCTGCTATGCGCATTTGTATGCTGTATTTTTTGTCGCTGCATTATATTGGCCAGGCTTCGGCTTTCTGCATTGGCGTACCATGTTTCTATGCCGTGTACTGCGGGGTTTATCACACCGGGGCTTTTTTCCGCCGCGTTAAGATGAACAGAAATAAACAAATCCGCGTCCAAATCATTGGCAAACTCCGCACGGTTTAAGAGCGAAACAAAAGTATCGTCGCGCCGCGTCATAAACGCCTGTATAAACGGGTCGGCGTCCAAAAGCTGCATTACCTTATGAGAAAGCATAAGCACAAAATCCTTTTCAAGAATGCCGTTGTGGTGCGTGCCCGGGTCGGAGCCGCCATGTCCGGGGTCGATTACCACAATAAACGGCGAAACATCACGCGGTAAATGCGCCCGTATTACAAAATATTCGGCTTCTTCGTGGATGGAGAAATTTAAAACGCGGGCAGTGTTAAAGGTTAAATGGATATTGCCAAAAACGTCCGGTGTAAGCGAAACAGAGTTTACAAAACCGTCCAACAGGCTGATTTCGCCACGCCCAAGCACATGCGCCTGCGGCGGAAGCACAAAGGTATGCTGAAGACGTAAATACTCGTTAATCTGCTGTACCTGCGAAATATCCATACTAAACTGCCGAGAAATCCGCAGCTCGCGGTTAACAGAATCATACCGTACGCCCGACACCCCGCGGTGCAGCACAAGCGCGACGGAGTTGTCGCTATGCGCGGTACTAAACGAAGGCCAATCACCATGCACATAAACCCGTACATAGGCCGAGCCGTCTGCCCGTTGCCCGGTAGAAAAATGCGAAGCAAAATTCCCGCCGTTAAAAGCTCCGCCTACAGCAGTCATATCCGCATTATCAATATTAATGGTCAAAAAGTGCGGGAAGCCCTCAGTAGAAATATTAATCGCAGGCAAAACATCGCCTTGGATAAACAAGGAATCCGAAACAGTATTTGCGTCGGACTGCGCAAACACCCCCGTAATCCGATTTTGCGAAAACGAAACCGTAAGCAGCATCCTATCGGCAGAAAGCGTAATACTATATTCCGCCGCGCCAACTACTTCAAATACAATTCGAGTAACACGCGGCTCCTGAGAAAACTGCGCCGCCCGCACCCCATTAACAGGCACATTTGCAGTCGCGGTAAAATCTCCCGAAATCATGGAAACCGCATTGTGTATATCCACCACAAGCCGATTATCCGGCAAAAGGAAATACTGCACCTCCGAAATCGGTAAAGTCGCCACCGCCACAAAAGCGGCAGTACCCGTTTCGGCAGGCGTACGCAAAGCGGTAATAGTAGTCTGCGGGTGCGCAACGGTAACAATCGCAGATGTAGAAACATCCCGCGCCAATGCGCCACTACCCTGCAAAACAGCAGCACCCGGCGGCGGAAGCTCGTCACTGTCGGCAGTTCCGTCCCAAGGCAGCTCCTCTTTGTTTGATTCGCTAAGCACATCATCAGCAGGGGGTAGGGGAATTTCCGGCTCTTCTACCGGCGGTAGCGAAATAATCGGGATATCGCTAATATCGCCTAAGCTATCGCCATTACCGTTGTTTCCGTTCCCATTACCGTTTCCGGGCGAATTTACAATAGCAATGCTTTCTTCCGCGAGCCAGTCTACGTCAAAGCCAAAAACCTCCGCAGGAAAACGAAGCGGTATCATGGTGCTGTCATTATAAATGATGGGAGGCACGTCCATTTGGATTAAGTTGCCGTTAAGCTGCGCAGTCCGTTCATCAATTGTAAGTACAATCACATCGTCGCCAAAAAAGAGTGACACCTGCCGATGGCCGCTATGCCAACCAACGATACCACCCACACGCTCAAAAACATCACGGGCAGGCACAAGCGTCCGCTCACCGACAATAATAGGCGGAGTGGACAAATTTTGCATTTCGCTACCGTCAATAACGAGCCGTATATCCCCATTTGCATACGCAAAGGAAGGCATTAAAAAAACCGCTGCCAAAATTAAGATTGTCACCAGTTTTTTCATGCCGCATTCCCCCGATTTCTGTAGAAATATGTAGAGTACGCGTATAATAGAGCAAAAAAAAAAGTTGCGCAAGGTTTTTTACCCTGCGCAACTAAATTGTAATATTGTATTATTTACCGTTTACAGCGTCTTTAAGTTTTTTGCCGCATTTGAATCTTGGTGATTTTGAAGCAGCTATTTTCATAGCTTGGCCTGTTTGTGGGTTGCGGCCTTCGCGCTCTGCACGAGCAACTACGTCAATTGTCATAAAACCAACGAGCTGAACCTTTTTGTCTGCTACCAATGCTTTGGTAACTACACTTTCAAAAGCCGAAAGAAACTTTTCTGCATCCTTCTTTGTCAAATCAGCTTCTCCTGCAACTGCCGCGATAAGTTCTGTTTTGTTCATTTTGCAAATCCTCCTTTAGATTTAAGCCGCCATTTGTCTACTCTAGCGGAATTAACTTTACTGAACGTATTTATAAACGCTGTGGCGTGATTTGTCAAGGAAAATTAAGTATTTATGTCTAAAATATTCATAAACTGTACTAACTCTTCATTTTGCATAATACTTTTGTCATATTTACCCCTTTTTTTGCTTGTTTGCCTTCCATAATTTCATGGCGTCTTCGCCGGTCTCCGCTTTGTCCGCGCCAAAAACATGTGTGTGCCTGTCAACCAATTTTTTAGAAAGCGTAGCGACGATATCATCAAAATTAAAATGCCCCGCCTTCTCCGCAATCTTAGCATGAAAAACCACCTGCAACAATACATCTCCGAGTTCTTCACGCATAGCCTCGATATCTCCGGATTTTATCGCCTCCACAGCCTCCCCGCATTCCTCCATCATATTAGGCAAAATACTAAAATGCGTCTGCTCCCTATCCCAAGGACATCCACCCTCCCCAAGCAACGTATCCATAATACTTAACAATTCCGTCATATTCTATCCCCTCGCTAATATGTACCCCGCAAACGTAAAAGTTTGGGTCAAGTCTTTTCAAAGGCTTGCGGGGTTTGGGGTAGCACCCCAAGGTTTTAAAAATCACTGTTCCATCTGACGCCCAAGAAAACTAGCCGCATTTACAGCAAGTTTGCTTTCTACTTCGCCCATTTTTTTGTCGGGTGACAGCAGGACTACCGCGCCAAGCACGTCGCCCTCTGCGATGATGGGTGCGATATACTGGTTACTGTAAATGCTTGTGTTGTCTTCGTCAAGTATCGGGACAAAAGAAGCGTCGGTGCGGGTGGCTGTGTGGGTGTTGCGCTGGTTTATTGTGCGTTCCAGGGCATTGGAGATGTTTTTGTCTAAAAATTCCTTTTTCGCGCCGCCGGAAACTGCAATTATTTGGTCCTTGTCCACAATACAGGTGATGTGGCCGGATGTTTGCGAAAGCGTTTCCGCGTATTCCTTTGCGAAGGTACCCAGTTCGCCTATTGGTGAATATTTTTTCAGGATAATCTCGCCCTCGCGGTCCGTAAAAATTTCTAAGGGGTCGCCCTCGCGTATTCTTAGTGTTCTGCGTATTTCTTTTGGGATAACGACGCGTCCCAGGTCGTCTATCCTTCTGACTATGCCGGTTGCTTTCAAATCTATTCCTCCTATTAGGTAGGGGCTTTGCCCCCGGGGCCGCGCTGTGCGCGGATAAAATATTTTTTGCATGAATTTGCTTCTTTTATTATTTGTAAAATCAGTGCGAAATATACAAAAAAGGGAAGATTGAAATTTCAATCTCCCCCCGAAGGAATTACATTACCATTTTTGCCAGTTCTTTGAATGCGGCGGAATCGTTAATCGCCATCTCCGCGAGTATTTTTCGGTTTATGTCAACCCCGGCCTTTTTTAGCCCGCTCATAAAGCGGCTGTAGCTAAGCCCGCATTCGCGTGCGGCGGCGTTTATGCGTGTAATCCATAAACGGCGATATTCGCGTTTTGTTTGTTTGCGCCCTGCAAATGCGTGCGCCATTGCTTTCATTACCGCTTGCTTTGCCGCACGGTACTGCGTGCTGCGTGCGCCAAAATATCCGCTGGCGAGCTTTAATGTTTTTTTATGTCTTTTTCTGGCGTGTATCGCGCCTTTTATCCTTGCCATATTGTGTTCACTCCATTCTTATTTTATGCGTACGGAAGCATTGCGCGTACGGCGGCTTCGTTTGTTTTGTCTACCATTCCCATTTTTCTGAGTCCCATTTTACGCTTGGGAGATTTTTTTGTAAGAATGTGTCCTTTGTTTGCTTTCGGGTGCTTAAACTTGCCTGTACCCGTTACTTTAAACCGCTTTGCCGCGGCTTT
Organism: Defluviitaleaceae bacterium; assembly: GCA_009786685.1. Classification (GTDB taxonomy): domain Bacteria; phylum Bacillota; class Clostridia; order Lachnospirales; family WQUN01; genus WQVC01. Next base: position 2,848 of record WQRQ01000118.1, on the reverse strand, counting down.
TTTTGTTTTTTGCTTAGGCATTACTTTCAGCTCCTTCAGTTTTTTCGGCCTTTTCCACAAGCTGTGGTTTTGGGGCCATAAACATTGCCATGGTGCGTGCCTCCATTTTTGGGGGCTTTTCTACGTTGCCATAGTCTGCGAGTTTTTGTGCGAGGTCGTTTAAAATCACATGCGCTACCTCCGTGCGGCCAAGCTCGCGCCCACGGAAACGTACGGAGATTTTAACCTTGTCCCCGTCCTTTAAAAACTCTATGGCTTTGCGTAATTTTACATTTATATCATGTGTGTCAATGTTTGGCGAAAGACGGATTTCTTTAATGTCAATCGTGCGTTGTTTTTTTCTTGCTTCTTTTTCTTTTTTGGATTGCTCAAACCGGAACTTGCTGTAGTCCATGATTTTACACACGGGCGGTTTTGCCGTGGGCGAAATCTTAACAAGGTCCAGACGCTTTTCGTCTGCGATTCTTTGTGCTTCACGGCCTGCTACTATTCCCATTTGCGCGCCGTCCGTATCAATGAGACGTACTTCCTTGTCCCTGATTTGTTCGTTAATCATTAAGTCTGTAATGCCAATTCACTCCTTTTTCTTTAACAACTTTTGAACACTAAAAAAGCAGACTGCAAAAGCCCGCCAAATTCTCAAACAAACCTCCGCCCGTACGAGCCTGCTCGTACCTGAGGAAATGTACAACCCGTCGCTTAAAGCAATTTTTTCAAAAGCACAGCTTTTGAAAAAACGCAGGCTGGGGTGAGAAGTGGCACTTCTGCTTTCGGGAGGTAATTTATCACAGCAGCCGAGAAATGTCAAATTTTTTAAAATTGAAAAATTCAACCGACGATAAATTATCGTCGGTTGCGTTTTGAAAAAATTTTTCATTTACAACTTGGTAATAGTATGTTAGATTATCCGTTGTTGTAACCGCACGGCTTTAGGCTTTTAAAAGGAAATCCCTTGCCTAACCCGGCGTGTACTTCCAAAAAAATCTAAGGAGGTGTAACATGTACGCTATCATCGAAACAGGCGGAAAGCAGTACAAGGTTAAAGCAGGTGACGAAATCACCGTAGAATTACTGGGCGCAAACGCAGGCGACAAATTTACATTTGACCGCGTGCTGGGGCTTTTCGACGACAAGACAACGGTTATCGGAAAACCGCACATCAAAGGCGCAAGCGTAGTAGCAGAAGTAATGGGCGACGGCAAAGCCAAAAAAGTAATCATCTACAAGCACAAATCAAAAAAAGGCTTTCATAAGAAAAAAGGCCATCGCCAACCCTTCACACGCGTTAAAATCGAAAAAATTAACGAAAAGTGATTGACATTAAAATAATCAGGGGTACACATGGGAAGATAATAAGCTTTACCGTAGCAAACCACGGCGACAGTATAGTATGCGCAGCCGTATCCATGCTGGTGCTAAACACCGTAAACAGCATAGAAAAGCTAACCCGCGACAACTTTACATGCGACTACAACGAAAACGGCGGATATCTGACATTTTCCCTAACAAACCCCAACACCACAACCGAGGGTATTAATATTTTGCTGGAAGCCATGTCACTTGGCCTAACCAGCGCGAAAGCCGAATACCCCACAGAAATCGAAATTAAGGAGATAAAAAAATGATAACCCTAAACCTATCATTCTTCGCCCACAAAAAAGGCGTAGGCTCTACCAAAAACGGACGCGACTCAAACGCAAAACGCCTGGGCGCAAAACGCGCCGATGGCCAATTTGTCCTGGCCGGCAACATCCTATACACCCAAAACGGCACAAAAATCCACCCCGGCAACAACGTAGGCCGCGGCTCAAACGACAATCTCTTCGCCCTAGTAGACGGCATAGTTCGCTTCGAAAGAAAAGGCAGAGATAAGAAGCAAGTTTCTGTTTATCCTAAAGCCGAATAGCTCGAAACAGAGCCTATAAAAAAAATAACCGGCATCGTTTTTATAAACGGTGCCGGTTATCTTTTTCTTGGGTATTACATCATTCCCATACCGCCGCCGCCGGGGGGCATCATTGGGGGTTCGGGTTCTTTGATGTCGGTTACTACGGCTTCTGTTGTGAGGAGGGTGGCTGCTACGCTTGTTGCGTTTTGTAGGGCTGTGCGGGTTACTTTTGTGGGGTCGATTATGCCCGCCTGTACCATGTTTACGAAGGTTTCTGTTAGGGCGTCGAAGCCTATGCCTTTTTCTTTTTCTTTCATGGCGTTTACTACTACTGCGCCTTCCAAGCCTGCGTTGTTTACGATTTGACGAACGGGGGATTCGAGAGATTTTAGTACGATTTCCGCGCCTGTTTTTTCGTCGCCTGTTAGCTTGTCGGCTACTGCTTTTGTCGCGGGCAATGAGTGGATGAATGCGCTTCCGCCGCCGCAGATTATGCCTTCTTCTACTGCTGCGCGGGTGGCGGCTAGGGCGTCTTCCATGCGGAGTTTTTTCTCTTTTAGCTCGGTTTCGGTGGGTGCGCCTACTTTTATTACTGCTACGCCGCCCGCCATTTTTGCAAGGCGTTCTTGCAGTTTTTCTTTGTCAAACTCGGATGTTGTTTCTTCGATTTGGGATTTGATTTGGCCTACGCGGGCGTCTATTTCGGATTTTTCTCCTGCGCCGTCTATGATTATTGTGTTTTCTTTTTCGATTTTAACGGCTTTTGCGCGGCCGAGGTCTTCGATGGAGGCTTCTTTTAGCTCGAGGCCTACTTCTGAGGAGATTACTTTGCCGCCTGTTAGGATTGCAATGTCTTCGAGCATTGCTTTGCGGCGGTCTCCGAAGCCCGGGGCTTTTACGGCGGCTACGTTAAATACGCCGCGCAGCTTGTTTAGTACGAGGGTGGTGAGGGCTTCGCCT
>WQRQ01000117.1 GCA_009786685.1 Defluviitaleaceae bacterium | reverse complement strand
AACATACGAGCACCAAACATAGAAACGTTGAAGCCGCCGATTTGCTCAAAGTGAAGTGCGCTGTGTCCTTCTCTGTCGAGTGTTGCAAGTGTGAAGGATGTCGTTACTGTGCCTGCGCCTTGGCCAGGTGCGCCTGGACCGGGGCCTTCGATTACTGCTTGGCCTTGTACGTCAAGCACTTTTGTGCTGAACGGCAGTCCGTAGAAGATTGCGCGTTGTTCCCATACAGAACGGTATCCTACGGGTGAAGCTTCTTGGCCTGCAGGAGCTGCCGGTTGGTCAAACAGCAGTGTGTCGATTGGCATGATTACAAATTCACTGTTTGGAGAAATTTGTGGGCCGAATGCAAACACGTGCCATTCGATACCGGGTACTGTCGGGCCGGATAGGTTAACTTCTGAGAAGTTAATTACACCGGGTACGCCGGTAGAGCCTCTTACAACTCTAAATGTGTTGTTTTGGCCACGTACAGCTTCGATAACCATTCCGCTCTCAGCTTCGTTAAACTCTACTGCGCCGAGGTGGAGTGTCATTGTACCCATTGCACCGAGTTGTACTTCGCGGCCGTTTTGTACAGCGCGCAATCCGAGGGTAAATGTGTCACCGCTGCGGAGGTTGCCTATTTCTGTTTCGGATATAGAGAAGCTGGAAACAGGTGTAAGACCAAGTACGTCAAATGCGTTACGTGTGATTGTTGTTAAAGGACCGGAATCCAATGTGATGAGGTCAGAAGCGTCAGCAACATGAGCAACACCCATAGATATACCGTTGCGGAACACTTCGATTTCTACGGCTTCGCCGTGTCTTGCTTCAAATCCTGCTTCGATACTGAGAAGGAGGCGGATGTCCATACGACGTAGGCGGGATTGCTCTTCTGCATCAATTGTTCTTGGTGCAAATACGAGGTAGTCGCCTGTGAAATCTGTAAGTGCGCTGATAAAGCTTTCGTTGTTGTCAAAGCCTCTCCAAGCAAAGTTGGTATCGGCTGCGCCGTCACGGCCTGCTTGCACGCTTGCATCTACGATGCGTACGCCTTCTTGTACAGGACGAAGCTCGAATGTGTCGAGGTTACGGAACAATGTGCCGGGTACTACTTCTTGAAGTCTGATTGTGTGGTTACCGCCGTGCATCCAGCGTGGGTTACCCGCGATACTGATATTGCTGAATGCAAGAGCCTGACCACCGGCAAAACCGGTGCCGGAAGCAGAAAGCTCACCGTTGGAAAGTCTACCGGAGATTACGTTTGCGGGAGAAGCGGGACCGATAACTTCGATATCGCCTTCTGTGTCGAGAGATGCAACCACGAGGTCTAAAGCTCTCCAGTTGCTGCCGCCGCTGTTATGCTCAGACCAGAAAGAACCCATATGGTCTGTAAAGGTTGGAATAGCAGAAGCTGTGGTAGATGTTACTTGCCATGGAAGGAAGTGACCGTGACCCCATGTGTTGCCCACAATGGTATCTGTTTGACGGCCTTGGTTTGCTGTAAACGTTGTGCCGGCAGGAGGTGCAACAGAGCCTGTATTACCTACAAAGGCGTCGATTGCAACATTGCCTGTGCGTGCTGCGCCTCTTACGGGTATAAGTGTAAGGCCGCGGATTGTAAATTGTGCATTTGTTGTTCTGTTAACAAAGCTTTCGCCTCTGCCGCCGTGGTCGATACGGAGATAAAGTTCGCTTCTGTCTGTTGATGGGTTAAGGTGTGGGTTAGCAGCATTACCGGGAAGAGATACAACTCTAACTCTGTCTTCCGGCTCTTGGTTACCCATTACACCTACAGCATCGTTGATTTCTACGCGCAGGTCTGAAGGAACAAGGCCTTCAAGTCTGCCTGTATCCCATACAAAGCCTGCCGGAGCAACCAAACGTACATAGAAGTGGCCTCCGCCACCTGTTGCGGGCATAAGTCTGCCGGGGATAGCTTCTGTTATTCTTACGCCTGATAGCTGTGCAATACCCTGCATAGGCACGACGCTTACCGCGCTTATGGTTACGCCATTGCCCCAGTCACCTACCAGCGGAGCATTAAGAAGCTGTATAGGTGTATGCATGATGTTTTCACCGCCTGTGCGGAGATAGATTGCCATGTTAGCTGCGTCGCTGTCCGGACGGATTTGTGTAACTTGTACATCAATAAATCCTTCAACGGTAGGGGCAAGACGATTATCGTCGCCACCCAACAGGTCAATCATCAATCTGCGTGCGCTACGTCTAACACCGTCTGCAGGGATGTCTGTTACAGTACCGGCTTCCACATCGTATGGAGCGTTTAACAAGCCGCCCCAAACACCTGTGTCCGCTTGACCGAGTACGTTAAGGTTTCTGCGGGTACGTCCTGCCTGTACGTCAAGCCAGTTTTCATAAGCAGGTGTGCGTGCATAGTCCAAAAACTCGCGGTTTCCGCTGGCGTATGTCGACGCCGCATTTAAGCTGGCCAAGAATGCATTTGCCGCAGCAGAGCCTGCCGGATCACCATTTACTCTAAAGCCGGGGCCTGCTGCAAATGTGACAGCAAGAGCTGCGGAACTTGCAAATCCTACTGCGTTGGAGTTGGCTCCGCCGCTAAGTTGGAAGTCAAGCATAGCAAACCGAATAACGTTTCTGTCCAAGCTAGAGAATGCTGCGCCGTCAATCCTGAATGTGAATGACTGAAGACCCCATTGTGGGCTAACTCTTGGGTTAAGAACAGTACCTGCTCTTACCGCACCAAATACGTTCATTGGTAACATGGCTAATACCATAACCAATGCTAAAAGTAATGCTACTTTCTTTTTCATAATTTCTCCTTTCGGTTTTTGAAAAAATTTTTTTTCGTTTCTTTCGCGCCGCTTCCTTTGCGCGTGTAGTGTGGCGCATATTATTACGGAAGCTTTGCGCCATGTGGGCTGTGCCCGAATTACTTGCTTGCTTTGCTTTTTAGGGCTAAGCCCCTTGGGTGAAACGACGGTACTACGGCTCTGTATTTTTGCCGTTTCCCGCAAAAACCGATACCTCCTTTCTGAGTGTGACGGCCTTTTTGCCGCCTGATAATTTGTAATATAGCACTTCGGAAAAAGGCAGTCAATGCCATGGAGTATAGTGTAAGCAAATTGTAACCAAACTACAATTTCTCAAGACAAAAACGAGACTTTTCCGAAAAGCCGCAAGGGATGATATCATGTGATGGCTAGCAATTTCAACCATTTTTCTTCGTTTGTAACAAAGTTGTAATATTTTGAAAATTTTCTTCCCTTGGGTTTGTGTATGTAGTATTTGTTTGTATGTTTTTTTTATCCGTAGTTTGTATGCTGTTACATGATTGTAATAAAAAAGTCAATAAAAAATGTAAAACCCCTCGCGAGGTTATTTCACCGAGGGGTTTTATATATTGTAAGGGGGGGGATTTAAAAACCTTACGCTAATATACTATGCAGTAGATTTAAGTTTGTTACTGTTTGTCGCTTTGCGTCCCGCAGCTTTACTCCTTAACGCCGCCTAACTGTACGCCTGCTATGATGTAGCGTGATAGGGCGAAGTAGAATATGAATAGGGGGAGAACTGTCATTGCGAGGCCGAGGTATATCGCGCCCAGCTCTTGTGCGTATAGGTTGCCTGTTAGTGTTTGTACCATCATGGGCATGGTAAAGAGTTCGGCGCGGTTTAGGAGGATGGAGGGCATGAATAGAGCGTTCCAGCTGCCGACAAAGATGAAAATGGCCTGTGTTGCTATGGCGGGCTTCATCATGGGCAGGACTATTTGATTGAAGATTCTGAATTCGCCTGCGCCGTCTATTCTGGCGGAGTTTATGATGTCGGGTGTGAAGGTTGCACGCAGGTATTGGCGCATAAAGAATACTACGGCAGGTGCTGCGATGGCGGGTAATACCAGTGGTATAAAGTTGTTTGTCATACCAAGGGACCATACCATTTCAACAAAGCCTACTGTGCCTACCATGCCGGGCATCATCATAACGGCCAGGATGAATGCGAAGAATGGTTCGCGCAGTCGCCATTCATAGGCTGTGAGTGCAAATGCCGTGAGGCATGAGAAGTACAGGGCAAAAAATGTTGTGCTGGATGATACGATTAGCGAGTTGCGGAAGCCTGTAAATGCGTTAAACGCGCCACGTGCCTCGCTTGCCCTTAGGAAAGCCCAGTTGCCGCCCAGGTTGTCGGAGAACCAAAACGGTAGGGCGGATTGGCGGATTTCTTCCATGCTGCGTGTTGCATTCATAAACATTACTATAAATGGGTATAGGCTCATTATGCCGAGGGTTACCAGTAGGGCGTAGCCGATTACCTTAAATATTACAGAGCCGATTGATTTTTTGCCTACCATTTATTGCACCCCCTTACGAACTTGTTCGAGTTGCTTTTCAGAGCGTTTGCGGGCGCGGATTTCTCTTTTTATCGCCGCTGCATCTTTGTCGCGGAGTAAATAGAACACCAAAATCGACAATATGGCAACTATTACAAAGACAATCATGCTTGCCGCCGCAGCGCGATTAAGGAAGAATCTACCGCCGAAGGCTTGGTTGAAGATAAACATAGACAGTGTATGCGTTGCATTACGCGGGCCGCCGTCCTCAAACAACCTGGGCACGTCAAACATCGTGAGACCGCCGACGATGGATGTTACGACTACAAACAGGAGTATCGTCTTTAGGTTGGGCAGTGTTACATAGAAAAACTGCTGCACGCCGTTTGCACCGTCAATCTCGGCACATTCGAAAATCTCCGGATTCATCCCCAGTACGCCTGCTATAAGGATAAGCATGGTGTAGCCGTACCACATCCAAAACTGGATAAACGCGACTATAAGCTGAGAAGCAAGCGCGCTTTGGTTAAACTGGAAGCGTTCCGGGATTACACCCAGCATATCGTAAAGCAAATAGTTAACAGGGCCGAAATGGGCAAAAAGTGTGCTAAACAAAAACGCTATAGAGCCGGCTGTGATAATGTTTGGCATGTAGAAAAGAACCTTAAATAAGCCCTGCCCCTTAAATTTTGTTCTGCGGCTTGTAAACCATGCTGTGAGGAGCAACGCCAGCAAAATCTGCGGGATAAAGTTTATGACCCACATAAAAATCGTGTTTCTCATGGATGTCTGAAAAAGTTCGTTTTCAAACAACAGGCGAGTGTAGTTTTCAAGTGGGTTTTCTAATATGTTCATAACACCCGTTTCTCGGGCGGCGACACCGGCAAAGTCTGTAAAGCTCATAAAAGCAGTGCGAAAAAGGGGATACATCGTGAAAAGGCTAAACGCTACGACAAACGGAATCGAAAAGATATATCCGTATTTGGCGTAATTGACACTTTTGGCTTTCTTATTCATGCGCGGCTCTCCTTCCAACAACGCGCACCTTTTGCGCGTTATTTAATAATAAAATAGGGGCGGCGGATACCCGCCGCCCCTTGTTTTTTGTGTGACTTATTAAGAGCGGATGTCAAGTGTGTCTAAAATCTCTTGACGGAAAGCCGCCAACATTTCGTCGCGTGTCATTTCATCACGGAAGTACGCCATTGCCCAGTCACCAAATGAGCCGTTAATTTCTCTGTCAAAGGGACCCCAGCCGCTTGATGAGAATGTGCGACCCGCTTCAAGGAATACGGGAGCCATGTTTTGACCGCCGAGGAAAGGAAGATATGGGCTTAATCTGTCTTGTACTACTGCGGATGAAACCATATCCATCGCCAAGAAGTAGTCTATGGCACTGTCGTCATAGAGTGTGCCGCCGCCAAACATATACAGGAAGCCTGTATCGGATGTGTCTAATTTGAGCCAGTAGATAAGCTCTGCAAGGCCTGCGCGTACTTCGTCGCTGGCTGCTCTGTTTACGATAGACCATGTGCCGCCCCATGCAAATGGGTCGGGAGCAGCTACAAGACCCCAGTTGCCATAGGTGTCGCCGGAGTTGCCTGCGATAACGTAGTTGATGAGCCATGCGGGGCCGAGGAAGCCGAGAACGGGTCTTGCGCCTGTGCCGGACATATCGGCAAACCAGCTATCGTTCCATGTGCCGCCTACGTTAGTGAAGCCGCCTTGATACAGGGCTTTACCGATATCAAGGTATGACATACGTTGGTCGTCTATTACAAGCCTGTCGTTTTGTATCCAAGGATTTGGAGATTGTCTGATTGCTTGCCATGCGTCTTCCATGTCGGAGAGCATGGAAACACCTGCTGCATCTGCGTCTGCTGCGGCTGTAAGGAAAGCATTCCAGTTGCCGGAGCCGCCACCGATTCTGGCTGTCATTAAGGCGGTATCATTTAGATAGGCGTCGCCCCAGATTTGTGCGGCGAGGTCACGGCGATAAATAAAGCCGGAGCCTGTGTGTTGGAAACCAAGGCCAACTACTTCGCCTTGACGATTTGTGCCTGCGTCAACGATAAAGGATGGGATTTGTGCCCTTTCGATAAACGGATGCACGTCTCCGCCGAGTAGCTCGGAGTAGGGTAGTGCATGGTGTGCAAAGTAATACTGGGTGTAGTTAACTACAAATGCCTGCTCTACGAAAAATACGTGGGGTGCGTCTGCACCGCCTGCCAAAAGTGCGGCATTAAGACCGATTTCGTATGAGCCGTCCCAGTCTGTAAAGTGAGTTACGGGTCTAAATGTGAATAAGAAATCCGGGTGCATTTCTTTGTAGCGTTCCATAGCTGTGGAGAGTTCGTCATTCCAGCCATAGATGATAATTTCTACACCTTCACCGCGAGGGCCTGTAGGACGCACAAATTGTCCGTCAACTATGAATCCGCCTTCGACTTCTGCTACTGCTCCGCCTGCCGGTGGTTGTGCTGCCCCGCCCGCCGGTGGTGGTGCTGCTCCGCCTGCCGGTGGTGCTGCTGCGCCGCCGCCGTCATTGCCGCCGCAAGCTGTAAACGCCAGCATAGCAACGAGTGCCAGTGTAAGTACTAACCATTTTTTCATTACTTTTACCTCCTGTTGGTCAGAGCTGTTTTTGCTCTGTTTTTTAATTTAAAAATGTTTTGGGCGAAAGCCCTTGTCGTATTCTACAATACTTACAATCTTTTTACAATACTTTTACAATTAAATTACAAAAAAAATTTTTCGAATGAAAAACGGGACTTAGTTTTGTTGACTTTCACAATTGCATGGGTTAATCTTCCTGTTAATTATGAAAATAATTGTAGGATTAGGCAACCCCGGCGGCGAGTACAAAGGTACACGCCACAATGTAGGTTACGAAATGATAAACAAGCTAAGCTACGACTTTAACATCACGTTGAAAAAGGACAAGACTTTCCGTGCGGAAATCGGAGAGGGCAGAATCAGCGGACAAAAAATAATGCTTGTAAAACCTACAACGTATATGAACCTTAGCGGCGAAGCCGTACGGGCAATTACACATTACTACAAGCTACCCCCTTGGGAAATTATCGTGGTATACGATGATGTTTCGCTCCCGGTGGGGGCTGTTCGCGTGCGCGAAAAAGGCGGAGCTAACGGGCAAAAGGGTATGCTTAATATAATTTCGCAGCTTGGCACGGAGGAATTTATCCGCGTTAAAATAGGGATTGGCGAAAAGCCCCCAAACTGGAAGCTGGCCGACTATGTATTGTCCCGCTTCCTAAAGGAAGAATTCGAGGACATGATAAAGGGAATAACACTCGCAGGCGACGCCGTGGAGATGATTTTAAAAGAAGATACAGCGGCGGCTATGAATGTATTTAACAGAAAAGTGCCGAGGGAAAAGGAGGACACATGATGTTTTATGCGGTAATGGGAGTAATCTTTGCAGTGCTTGCCGTATTTTTTCTTGTGATGGGTATAATGACGCTTAGGATGAGCGACGAAAAGGCAGACGCAAATTTTTGGCGCAAGAGTATGTGGAGCGAAACAGAAAAAGCCGAACTCCGCGCAAAGTATAATATAGGAAAAATGCGCGTTTTTAACGGGTGGTGCTATATCGTAGGTGCGGTATATCAGGCTCTTATGGCTGCCAGTTGGCTTTTTGACTTGGGTCGGTTTAGGGATGTTGTACCCTTATTGTTTATACCCATGGTGGTTTGCATGTTTGTATTCTACCGAAAATGCAAACGTTCCGCAAATGCCGCCAAACCCGCAGAAATACAGGAAAATGAGTAACGCTTTTTTCACAGACAAGGAGACCCGGGAATGACTAACCACGCACTGCTGCATAAAATGCCATCCAGCCCATGCTACGAGCGGGTTTGCGAGCTTTTGGTCAAAAAAACAAATCCCCCTACCCTCTGGCTAAACGGTGCGATAAATGCCCAAAAGTGGCATATGGCGGCGGCGATTTTGCTGGAGACTTCGCGCCCTGCCTTGGTTATCGCGCCTTCCGAGCTAAAGGCCAAGGAAATTTACCAAGACCTATACTACTTTATGCGTAGTGCGTGCCACGTCTACCCCAGCCGAGACCTCATTTTTTATGCCGCCGACGTAAAAAGCCCCGATATCACACGGCAGAGATTGCGCGTACTGGACGCATTGCGTTGGGAAGCTAACGACGAGGCAGAAGGCGGCGACGCGACGAATGGCGAGGGCAACGGAAAATTTCCGCCCGTGGTGATTTTATCCGCCGAGGCCTTACTCGACAGAATGGTCCCCCCCGAAACCTTCCGCCGATACAAACTCGCCCTAAACGTAGGTGACACAATCGAACCGGAAACAATCATCCGCAAACTCGTGCAAATGGGCTACGAACGCAGTGGCCTCGCAGAAGCACCCGGGCAATTTGCTTTGCGCGGCGGGATTTTGGATGTTTTCCCGGCTGTGGCTAAGTTTAAGACCGTGGGGGCGTCGCCCCCACCCCCCCACAAGGGGACTAGTCCCCTTGACCCCGGCAGGGAAATCGCATACGCG
>WQRQ01000116.1 GCA_009786685.1 Defluviitaleaceae bacterium | reverse complement strand
TCCCCCTCCCGCCGTCGAGCCGCAAAGGCATTTTATCGAGCAGAGGAGCGGGCTTTTTGCATACCCGGGAGCTTTTTTGCCTGTCTGCCAAATAAACCCGCAGACCGTTATTGTTTTGGAAGAACGCGACAACTGGATTATGATAGACACATGGATGGGCGAAAAATGGGTTAATCTAAGTTTTCAACCCCCCACCTATGATTTGGACGCGAGCCTTAGCCGTCATGGGAGCAGTGTTTCTGTTTTTTACAAAAATTTGGAATCGGGCTTTATTTATACTTACAACCCCGACAGGGTTTATTTTGGCGCGAGCTTAAACAAGATTAACCACGCGCTTTATACCTTTGTGCTTGCCGAGCGCGGTTATATCAGCATGGAAACCGTGCATACCTTTAACGAAGGCGACCGCAGGGGCGGTACAGGGCAGATTCAAGATATGGAAGCGGGGACGAGGTTTACTACGCGGGAATTGCTGCGGCATTCTATGATTCATAGCTGCAATGTGGCGGCGCGTATGCTAATCCGCTACACAAATAACGCCGCGTTTACCTACTACGAATTTGTACACGAAATAGGTGCGAACCCCGCCTACATCGGCAATATCGCCACACAAAACACCGATTTGTTTGATAAGGCCATTTGGATGAACGCTGTGCATGAGTATATTTGGTCGGACGGGGCTTACAGTCATTATTTCCGTGGGGACTTGATGGCTACGCCCGGTTTTATCCGTGCGGATTACCCCATGGCGCGTAAATACGGCTGGGCTACGGGGGCCTTCCATGACGCGGCGGTGGTTTACGCACCTTCGCCATATATTTTGATAATTATGACCACAAGAAGCGACAATGGCGGTGCGCCGGGGCTTTTACGTAATATTTCCTATATGTTCCAAGACTTTAACAGGACGTGGTTTGGATGATAAATTTTGGCCATTTGGTCGAACGTCACGGCACTGACAGCTTAAAATACGACGGTGCTGCTTCTCGCGGTAAGCCTGCCGATATTTTGCCGCTTTGGGTGGCGGATATGGATTTTCCTGCGCCGCAGGTGGTCTTAGACGCCATTCACCAACGGGTCTCTCATGGGATTTTTGGGTATTCCGAGCCAAGCGCGGAGTATTTTGACGCACTGGGTAATTGGTTTACCACGCGGTTTGGATACGAGTTTAAGCCCGAGTGGGTTACGCTTGCACCCGGGGTTGTTTATGCGATTTCTATGGCGATTAGGGCTTTTACAAAGCGCGGCGAGGCTGTGCTTATTCAAGAGCCTGTTTATTACCCGTTCAGACAGATGGTAGTACATAATGAGCGCGAGCTTGTGGTTAACGAGTTGCAACTACGCGGCGAGACATACAGCGTGGATTTTGATGATTTCGAAAAAAAAATCGCAGATAATAACGTGCGGCTATTTATTTTATGTAGCCCGCATAACCCCGTAAGCCGCTGCTGGACGGCAGAAGAATTACGGGAAATGGTACGCATTTGCGCTAAGTACGACGTGCTTATTTTTTCCGACGAGATACATTGCGATTTTATTTTTAAGGGAAATACACACCATGCTTTACCCGTGATTTGCCCCGAGGAAAGTGCGAGGATTATATTTTGCACCGCACCAAGCAAGACGTTTAACTTAGCGGGATTGCAGCTTTCCAATGTATTTATTTCGGACGAAGGCCGCCGTAAGCTTTTCGTCAAAGAGGTACTGCGCAGCGGGTTTAGCCAAGCGGGTGGCCTTGCGATTGTGGCCTGCCGTGCGGCTTATGCGTACGGGGCAGAGTGGCTGGAAGAGCTTAACGGATATCTGTGGGATAACATGATGTACATGGATAATTTTCTTAAAAAAAATATGCCCGCCGTAAAATTAATACCGCCGCAGGCTACTTATCTTGCATGGCTGGATTGCCGTGCGCTTGGGCTTTCGCCCGCAGAAATGGACGAGCGGCTCACCAAAGCAGGGCTTTGGCTTTCTCGCGGGGATAGCTTTGGTACTGGCGGGGCAGGCTTTACGCGAGTTAACGTGGGCTGTCCGCGTTCCACACTGGAAGAATGCATGGGACGGTTTGCAAAGGCATTTTAAGGATGTTATAATCGCATAAGTAAAAATTTAGCAAAAAAGGAATGAGTATCCCATGATAACCGGCTTTACTTTTTCTGAAAGCACAATCGGCGGCAAAAAGTATCTGTATCACAATTTATCCGCCATGCCATCACTACCGGAACACCGCGCAATTATCAAAGAAAACGCCGACAAGCTACATATCGTTCCCTACACACATCAAATCCCCGATGGTGCAGAAGTCGCCTGCTTTGAGCTGGGAGAAATCCATCACGGGCTTATTCCGCTTGTGCATGTTTTTCATTCCAAGAGGCGGATTAAAATGGAAGAGTTGATTCTGCTGATGCACGGCATTGCCGGCACAATAATCAGCGGTGTGCGGCTTGGCCTTAACGAAAACTCCTTTGTGCTTAACCCAAAGCATATTTATATGAAGCGCAACTCCACCCAGCCGCGGCTTATTTACCTTCCCATGCAGGTAGATACACCGTTACAAGCCGGTTTTTCGGAATTGGTGGAGTATTTGCAGGATGTGCATGACGATACAAACCCACTTACAAATCAGATTCTGCTTGCCTTAAAAAATGTAGCGGCAGAAGACGAAATTAACCACCGCGACGTAGCAACCATAGTTGTGCAAGCGGCACACAGCAAAACCGTAGACCAAAAATATCTCAATCCACAGGCAAAAAAAGCGGAGCAGCCCACCCCCGCACGCCCTGCGCCTGCGCCAAAGACGGGTCTCTTTAATCGAGTATTCGGCTCGGCAAAAACCGTCAAGCAAGAAGCCTACGAAGACCCCTTTGAAGACTTCGACGAGCGCACGATAATAGACCTCACAGACGCAAGCTCCATAGGCCTAAACGTAGCCGTGCTTTACGAAATGGCAGGCGATGTGCGCGTGTTGCAAATCCCCATAACAAAAGACTCCTTTGTGATTGGGCGCAACCGTAATGAGGTAGACCACTGCTTTGACGGTAAAAACGACAAAGGCATAAGCCGTATACACGCGTCGATAATCTACGACGGAAGCAATTACTACGTTACCGACAAAGGCTCGAGCGGCGGCACATACATCAACGGCCAACGCCTCGCCCCCGGCCAACCGCAAGAAATAAAAACAGGCGACACACTACAGCTTTACACAAAAAAACTGTTGTTCGAATGCTCAAATGCTTAGCTACGAAGCTAAAACATACTTGGGTACACGACCAAGCAACCAAGACCGAATGTATGCAAAAACAGGCGAAATCGTCGGGCAAAGTTGCGGTCTTTTTGCCATAGCGGACGGGATGGGCGGCCTAAAGGACGGCCACATAGCCGCAGAAATCGCAGTAGAAGCAGTAAGCGAGTGGTGGAAAAAAAAAGCGACAGCAGGCGCAAACGACGAGGCCGAAGCTGTAAAATCCGAATTCTGTGTGCTTTTTGCAAAAATCAACGACGCCATCATAGCCCATGCAAATACACAAAGCGTAACCCTTGGCACAACTCTTTCGCTCCTGTTCATATGTAACAATACCTACCACATAGCCCACACAGGCGACACAAGAATATACCTCACACAAAAACGCTTTTTTCGCAAAAAAACCTTGCTCCTAACCCAAGACCAAACATGGGGCGCAGACAAAATCCGAGAAAACGCAATCACCCCAAAAGAAATCCACATGTACCCCAAAAAAAACATGCTAACAGGCTGCCTGGGCGTCTTCGAAGCACCAAAAATGTTTTTTGCCACAGGCGAGCTAAAAAAATCCGCAACATTTACCCTATGTAGCGACGGCCTGTACCGAGTAATCCCCACCCCAACCAACACCGCAGAAAACCTAATCGCCACAGCCCAAGCACTAAACACAAAGGATAATGCCAGTGTGATTGTTGTAAATCATGCGGACTTGCTGTGAAGCTCACCCTCTAACAGATGTCGATACGCCACCGTATCGGCAGATATCAAAGTATATTGTGAAAATTAATATACCGAAAGGAGAACAGAAAAAATGAAGAAGTTAGCTAAAAGATTGCCTCTTAAATTTCAATAACATTTATCTCTTGGTTTTCCAAAAAATTGTAACGTTTTCTAAATGTGGGGTTGCGCTCAATCTCTAACAAATCTTGTATGTTGTTGAATTTATAGTTGAAGCCCGAAAGCAAATCACGCCCCAGTAAATTTTTAAAATCTTTGTCCCAGCTATCTTCTATGAGGATAGCGAGAGGCCAGTTCCTTGCCTCGTACCCAAGAACATTGATTAGAGGTAATTGTATATAGAAAGCGTTTACCGTATCACCCGTAGCGGTAGTCATAACAGAATCACTTTTGCGTTTAGCATTTTTGATTATCCAGTCCTTATTAAAACCTATATCAACAAGGTCTTTTTTAGAAATGGTAGTCATGTCAGCACCTGTATCAACCTTAAAATCTGTTGCATCCATGATATTACCTTCTTTGGGTTTTATATACACGGCGATATAGGCTGTGCCATGTGCGGCAAATGGGATTTTATTCATATATCATCAGCCCCAGACTAAATGGTTTTTCTGCATTATAGCCTGTCATTTTTCGCCAACTCTTACCCTGTTTTTCTTCTTTTGGTACACTGTATAACTCGTCTTTATCGTCAGCGATATACATGACATATCCCAAATCGCTCATTTGTGTATCAATAGTTTCTGTGACCTCTGCCAAAATAAAATGCTCCGGGTATTTTAGCGTAATCTCGTACATTGACATGATTTTTCTATCACTAACCTTTTGTAACATGGTAACAGCTCCTTTATAGATTGTTTTTTCGATTAATATAAACCGTTTTTGTAAAGCTTGCAACTTAGCGAGGTAGATGTTTTTGGATTAACCTCTCCAGCCCTTGTTTTATATGGCCTGGTGGGGATTTTATACAGGTTGGCATTTTATAGGTAGATGTTTTTGATAAAAGCGCGTCAGTCCTTGGTATATATAGCCCCGCGGGGTTTTAAAACAGACAATTTTAATGAAAACAAACATAACCGGAAGGAGAACTTGGAAATGAAAAAATTAGCTATGAGGTGTGCAACTTTTGCGGTGGCATTCGCTTTGGTTTTGGGGATGGCGGAAGCCGTGCCGATATCTGCCGACCCACCCCCGATAGGTTCTGTTATGTTAATTGCAGATGGAATCTTTACGGACAATGGGAACCATTTAATGTGGACATTAGTCGGCGGCGATGGCCCAACTACGCTTAATATAACCGGCAGTGATATTAATATGTCGCCTTCCGCATATAGTCCTTGGATTGCTTGGAGCGACTACATCGAGAGAATTGTTATCTCCGGTAGCATTATTGCAGGCGCGTCATTGGAAGGCCTGTTTAGCGGACTGGGGCGGGTAACATCAATAGACGGACTGCATAACATTGATACTTCCGGTGTGTTAAACATGGCAAGGGTCTTTAGCGGGCTGGGCGCGACAAGCGGCAGCTTAACATATATCCCATTGGATTTGTCGGGGTGGAACACAAGCAATGTGACAGACATGTCAGGAATGTTTGCGAATGCTAACGTCTCCGCAGAGCTAAACTGGGACGTGCGCAATGTGCAAAGCATGGCGTCAATGTTTCAAGGCTCGGGCAAAAGAGGATTGTTTTTACAATATTTCGAAATAGATAGTTTGACAGATGTTTCTTTTATGTTTCAAGATGCAATCCACTTGGAAATCCTAAACCTTGAAAATTGGGACATGAGTGGCACAATGCAAACGACAAATATGTTTTTACGTGCAACTACCTTGCAACAATTAACTGTAGGCGCGGGCTTTCGTTTTGTCGGTAATCCCGGCTTGCCCCCTGTTCCGACCTTCCAAGCCACGGGCTATTGGCAAAATGTAGGCGCAGGTACGGTTGACAATCCGCTCGGCACATATGTATTTACTTCCGACGAGTTGGTAGATTTCTACAGCACCCCCGGCTTTGCCGATACATGGGTGTGGCAGCGACAATCCATACCTCCGAATGTACCCATGCCTATGCCCCCTGCACCGGCTACCTGCGGCTGTCCCTTAGGCATTTGCACCATCACACAGCAAGGCATACTCACAAACCAAGGCAGCAATTTGCCCTGGCGGTTTTATAGTTGCGGAACTCTGGTTGCAGACAGCGGCACTAAAAACAACACGGGCATAGATTTTGGCCAGTGGCAAGTGTTTAGAGACCAGATACACCGAGTTGTGTTTACCGGCCCTGTTATCGGAGTTGGGTCACTGCGCGGCACATTCCATCAAATGCTTAATGTTACAGAAATCGTAGGCTTGGAGCATTTTGATACGAGCGCGGTAACGGATATGGGCAGCATGTTTATGGGCGCAAGCAGCATAACCAACCTAAACCTCTCCTCATGGAACACAGAAAATGTGCAGTTTATGACAAGCATGTTTGACGGCACAACATCCCTAAACAGCCTAAACATAGCGGGCTGGGACACCCGCAACGTAACGGATATGTCCGGAATGTTGCGCATAACCGCCACAGGCCAACCAAGCGTACGTCGGTTAACCATGGGCGGCATAAACTTTAGATTTTCCGATATACACAGCACCATACCCCCCATCCCTCCCGTACCGACCAACGCAGCCTACACAGGCCACTGGATAAATGTATACATGGGCACAGCAGAAAACCCCCAAGGCTGGGCTTCTACATCAACGGAGCTAATGGAATCTTTTAATATACCGAGCCACTTTGTGGATACATGGGTATGGCAACGGGTGGATTCTTTAACAGAAGAAACCTGCAACATATGCGGCCACTATCCCTGCGAATGCCCGGGAATAGACATCACCAACCGCTTTGTATGCCCTAATTTCTACGCGGCAGTGCGAGAAATGTGGCAAGTACCCGATACCGGGCCAATTTTAGATACACATGTATCGTGGATGACTACACTTTTCCTTGAGGATAGAAATATCAGCAATCTTTCCGGAATTGAATATTTCACATCGCTTCTTACGCTGAATGTAAGCAGAAATTATCTCACAAGCCTTGACGTTAGCGGTCTTACCTCTCTTACTTGGATGAGTGCAAGATACAACCAACTCGCAAGTCTTGATGTTAGCGGCCTTTCCTTGCTTAACACACTGGATGTACTCGACAATCAACTCACAAGCATTAATTTAAACGGACTTACCTCGCTTACTTGGTTGAATGTGGTGGGTAACCAGCTCACAAGCCTTGATGTTAGTGGCCTCACTGCACTTACTACGTTATTAGCGGCACACAACCAACTCACAAGCCTTGATGTTAGTGAGCTTAACTCGCTTACGTTGCTAGGTGCGAGCAACAATCAGCTCACAAGTCTTGATGTTAGTGGACTTACCGCACTTACTTCGTTATCAGCGGGAGAAAACCAACTCACAAGCCTTGATGTTAACAACCTCACTGCACTTACTTCGCTACATGTGTGGAATAATCAACTCACAAACATTGACGTTAACAACCTTACTGCACTTACTTCGCTATACGTGGGAGGCAATCAATTCACAAGCCTTGACGTTAACAACCTTACTGCTCTTACTTCCTTGAATGTAGTGGGCAACCAACTCACAAGCCTTGACGTTAGCGGGCTTTCATCGCTTAGCAGACTGAACGTCGCCATCAATCATCTCACAAGCCTTGATGTTAGCGGCCTTTCATCTCTTACTTCGCTGGGTGCGTCGAGCAACCAACTCACAAGCCTTGACGTTAGGGGTCTTCCCTCACTTGCTTGGTTATGGGTAGACTACAACTACATGACATCCCCCGACGCTGTAATTGGCTGGAGAGAACTTTTTAATGAGGCAGGAAACACATTTGAATGCAACTTTTGGTTTTTCCCGCAGAGGGCGACAGGCGGCACACCTCCCCTACCCCCGCAAAATGGCGGTGGTGGTGGCGGCCAAGACATCACACCCGCACCGCAACCCGCACCGGCCCCTGCACCTCCTGCCCCTGCACCCGAACCGGAACCCGCTCCTGCACCTGCTCCCGACTCTCCCGCAGTGCCGCCCATTATTTCTGTAGAAACAGCCGTAGAATACGTACAGGATTTCATAGCCCAAGCAACGCCCCAAGCCCGCGAAGACGGCCATCTCGAAGTTTTCGCGGAGCAAGCGATTATGTCTGCGGCAAGTACCTATGTAGATGACGACCTGATAGTTGTAAACTTCGCCGAGGTAGAGGGTTTGCAGGAAATCGCACTTAAAACGCAGGCAGAGCTTATGGATTTGTTTTCCCAGCATGGCTACGACCCTGCCCGCGACCTACGTGCAAATGTGGCCTTTGTCACCTCACAAACCGACACCATCAACATACGCGTAGAGCCGACGGCAATGCTCATCGACATATGCTATATATGGATACGTACGCCGTACTATGACATCGCGCTAAGCAACGAATTTATAGAAAACAACGCAGGTACAGACCTTTATATCAACGTAAGTACGGACATCACGGTAATACCGCCCGGCTTTGCCGCGTCGGTGAGTGCGCCCGTATACGACCCGATTGTCGTATACGAGCCATATATACCCGCACCGCAACCGATTTTTGTACTACCCGCACCACGCGAGATTTTTAACGAGCCTCCTCCGCACGACCCGTCATGGGTTTTCCCGCCGGGTTCGAGGCTTCCGGATTTTAGCACGGGTGCGTCTTTTGTCGGTATTCTTTCTGTACTTGTGCAACGGGACGACAGTATACCTGCGGATATGCCTTCCGGGGCGCAGCGTTCTTATACGGTTAATTTCAACCGCCCTGTCAACGAGCCTATTCGGCTTTCCGTTCCTACTTCTCCCGGGAGTTATCAGACAATGCGAAACACCGCCACAGGCGAAAACGTCGGCGGACGTTTTAACCCC
>WQRQ01000115.1 GCA_009786685.1 Defluviitaleaceae bacterium | reverse complement strand
TCGCGCTTAATGCTATTGATATCGAGGGGCGACTGATTGCCGCAGGTGTGGCAGGTATGCTTATATTCGAGACGTTTTTTCACGTGGGCGTTGCTACGGATTTGTTGCCTAATACGGGTATGCCGTTTCCGTTTCTTTCTTACGGCGGCAGCATGATTTGGGTGCATATGATAGCAATGGGCATAGTGCTTAACATAAAATTACCAAGGAAACCAAGGTCTATCTTTGAAGAGGACGCGCATAGTGCGTCCTCGCAGGAAAAAACCCCTACTTAGAAGAAGAGGTGAAGAAATGAACATCGCGTTAATCGCACATGACAACAAAAAAAGGTTGATGGAAAATCTTTGCGTTGCCTACAGGCATATTTTAAGCAAGCATAAGATTTATGCCACGGCAACCACAGGGCAAATAGTGGAGGACGCCACAAATTTGCCTGTAAGCAAGTATCTCGCGGGGCATTTGGGCGGCGAGCAGCAGATGTGTTCTCAGATTGCATTAAACGATATCGACCTCGTAATTTACATGAGGGACCCGCTGTGCAACAGGCATTACGAGCAAAGTACAATCAACTCGCTTATGCAGCTTTGTGATATCCACAACATTCCCGCAGCCGGCAATTTGGCTACTGCGGAGGCGTTGCTGCTTGCGCTGGACAGAGGCGAGCTGGACTGGCGTCTTAACTTAAAGCGATAATAGCTTTATCTCCGTGTCCCCGTAAACTCGTACCCCGGCGTTAGCTCGCCGTATACATAATAAATAACCTCCGTTGCCGTCACCAGCTCAAAGCCCATTTTTATCAACTTAGGTATGGTGCGGCGCATTGCGTATATTGTGGTGGGGTGGATGTCGTGGAGCAGCACAATCGCGCCGTCACGGGCGTGGTATATTATATGGTCATGTATGATATCCTCGTCGCGGTCGCGCCAGTCCCGCGGGTCTATCGACCAATTTAGAACGCTGTAGCCTGTTTGGTAGGCGGCATGTTGGATTCTGCGATTAAAATGGCCAAAGGGAGGACGGAAAATCGGCGGCGGAGCGTGGCCGGTTACATATTCGATTATCGCGCCGGTATCCCATATCTGCTGTTTAATTTCTTCCACAGAAAGCCGCGCCAAATCCTGATGGTCCCAAGAATGCCCAACGATTTCGTGCCCGGCCTCAAAAGCCCTCAGCACTATATCCGCACCGTTTTCCACCATATCGCCTATAACGCAAAATGTAACCCGCCCGCCGTATTCGTCCAAGATATCCAGCAGATAATGTGTAAGCAAAACAGGCCCGTCGTCAAATGTAAGCGCAATCATAGGTGCGCGATAAACCCCCGGCTCGCCCGTAGGAATCCGTATGGCAGCAAAGCCTGCCGCATTAAAGCACTCGTCGCAATCGCAGTCAAAGTCCTTGTAGTATTCGTATGCGTAGTGATAATCCTCGTCGCCAAATTCTTCCGAGTTAAGCACGGAGTCTGTTTCTTCGCCTATGTCATATGTATATTCAGATTCGATTGCGGTTGCAGGTACGGTCTCCGGCGGTACAAAAGCCACCGCAGCCGCCTCGTTACGGTGTTGCGCAAAAACAATAACTCCGCCCGCGATTACCAGCGCGGCCACAATCACAGCCACGATTTTTACATTACGGTTAGATTTAAACACAGCCCCCAACCCCGTCCTCAAAAATGCACAAAAAAATTATAAACCACAAAATAAAATTAGTCAAAACATTGTTGACTTGCGCCAAAAAGTGGTGTACTATCAAAACTGATATAGTTGATAGGTCGAAGGGAGGGAAGTCAGAAGATGGCAGAGGTAGTTATCAAAGAGAATGAATCCCTCGACAACGCGCTTCGGCGTTTTAAGCGTAATTGCTCCAAAGCAGGTATCATGGGTGAAATTCGAAAGAGAGAGCATTACGACAAGCCCAGCGTAAAACGCAAAAAGAAATCGGAAGCAGCACGCAAACGTAAATTCTAAAAAATCAAGCCACGGAAAAATAAAAACCCCGTGGCTTTTTTGTGGGGTAAAGGATATGAAAAAAACTTCGGGGTTTTTGTTGCTTACAGTATATGCGTCATTTTTCGCGCTGGGTATGCCCGACGGAGCGTTTGGTGTGGCGTGGCCGTCCATCCGTTACGAGATGGGCTTGCCGCTGGAGCGGGCGGCCATGATGATAACGACGCATTCTGTTTTTTACTCGCTTGTCTCGTCGCAGATGGGTCGTTTGGTTAAAGCGTTAAAGCTGGAGTGGGTAAACGGGATTGGCATGATTTTGCTTATCCTTGGCATCCTTTTATTTTCGTTTGCGCCCGGCTTTGCCGCGCTTATAGCGGTTACTGCGGTGCTTGGTGCGGGTATGGGCATGGTGGACAGCGGCGCAAACGCATTTGCGTCCGGCCGCCTTTCTGCACGCCACATGAACTGGATGCACTGCTTTTGGGGAATGGGCGGCTCGGTAAGCCCGATTATCATGCGCCAAGTAATCATCCACTACGACTGGCGAATGGGCTACCTCGCGGTATTCGCCATCCAAGCCGTAATCGCCGCCATAGTGTTATTCACCATCCTGCGAGGCATGTGGGCAGAATCCCAAGAAACACAAGCCGCCGCCCAAGAAGTTACCACAAACGGAAAATTTCTTGCCCCCAAGCGTTTCCAAATAATCCAGTGGTTGATTTTCTTCCTGTACACGGGCTTCGAATACTCCGTCACATTTTGGACGGTAAGCGTGATGATGGAAGGCCGCGGCGTAAGCTTCGAAGACGCGGGGCTTTTCCCTGCGGTTTATCTGGGAATGCTGATGGCAGGGCGTTTCATCTTCGGCTATGTAACAGAAAAAATCCCCGGCTCGGTTATCATCCGCCTGGGACTGGTTATCTCCGTAGCGGGTCTCACCATGCTCGTTTTTACAAATAACATCGCAGGTATCGCCCTCGTTGGCTTTGGCTTTGCACCCGTTTTCCCATGCCTTATGACAGAAACAAAAAAACGCTTCGACCCTCACCAGCTCTCTAAATTGGTCGGTATGCAAATCGCCGCAGCAGGCGCAGGTGCTGCCATCGGCGCATTCGCCATAGGGCGGATTTTGGAAACCGTGTCCATGGACGCTTTCTTCCCCGTGATTATCGTACTGGTGGGCATCGCATTTTTGATGAATGAGTATATTGAGATTTCACTGCGGCGGGTTTAGGGCGTGTTTGCATATGGAAAATTTGAATAAAGGAGGCATATACCATGCATAAAGATACTTACTCATACATTGTGATAGCAAGCTTTGACGAAGACGGAATCTCAATAGATTTCCCCGATTTGCAAGGCTGCTTTACTTGCGCGGAAAATGAATCGAATATTTTCAAAGCTGCGAAGGAAGTCCTGAGCTTACACCTATGGAGCATGGAATCGGATAACGAGCCTATCCCCGAGCCATCCCCCATAAAAAACATCTCTTTGCAAAAAAACGAAACAGCCATACTAATAGACGTCTTTATGCCACCCGTACGCGATAAAATTAACAACATGGTAATCAAAAAAACACTAACATTACCACAGTGGCTAAATATCGAGGCAAAAAAACACAACGTCAATTTTTCGCAAGTTTTGCAAAATGCACTAAAGGATTATTTGCAGTTGGCGTGATTTTTTATTCATTTTGTCATTGCTTATAATTTTCTGGAATTTTACATTAGTTTCTTTCCACTCGTGCATTGACTATACCTAACACTTGTCCTTCATTATTACTATCAACGCGTATATGCATTAACAAAACATTTGTAACATCTATGCTAAATGGAACGGGTATGATTTCATTCGAAATCATCGGCGAAGTATAAAGCAACCGCCCATCACCATAAATTCTAACCTGTGTATTTCCTCGGGCTAAACCTCCGGCACTGGCTAATGTCCCTCTGAATATATTGTAATTTGCGTTTAAGGGCACATCTATGCTTTGCCACTTAGGAGCAGAAATTCCTCCCCATTGATTATCAAATACAAGTCCTCTGTCAAAGGATGTACCGTCCGTTGATGTGCTTCCCGGTGCCCATGTTCGCATGGTTGTCCATCTCCCGTGGCTTGCTTGATGATTTAAGTGTTGCATATGGTCAAGCCATGTATAACCTGCAACCACTACTGCCCCTCCGCCCCGTGGTCCAACATACACAGTAGATGTGCTTCCATCCCAATACACCTCTTGCCCAAATACTTCTCCAACTGCTCGCACCGGTAAAAACGTCGTACCGTCAAAAATAAACGGCTCTACAATGTTGCCTGCGCCATCGCGTGGTGTTATCGGCTGTCCGTTTACTACAAGTCGTATGTTCCTAAACGTAACGCTTATGTTTCTTATTCCGTCATTACCAAACGCTGTAGCTGTACCTAATAGCAATACCGTTAAAACACAGCCAAAAATTGCGCCTTGAATCCGTTGCTTCATAAAAAATCCTCCCTTGCCCATTTTGGGCTGATATCGGCAGCAACCACGAGGAAAAGTTTTCCGCCCCGTGGGATAGCCGTAAATTAAAAAGGTGCGTAAGGACGGCAGAAAATCTGCCATCACCTACACACCATGAATAGTCCAAATACATAAACCAAAATAAAACACGCTTATGCCCTGCACAAAAATACCCAAAAAAAGGCGATTATTGAAACAAAGACAAAACAATGCTAAACTAAGGCTGTAGTGGCGGGCGAATGCCCATGTGTGTGAGGTGATGTCTCTCTATCCCTACACGCGTCGTGGGGTGCTTCAACACCTCACGACCGCTACGCTTCTTGTAGCACAAACATCTTAACATACTTTCCCTCGCGGGTGCAAATAATCTTTTTCTCAACAAAAAAGCGTTACGTTTCCGGTATAGTTGTTTTTGTCTAAACCGGAAACGTAACGCACCATTATGTACGGCAATCCGCCGATAAATAAGTCTTTATGCGGTATGGGAAAGTGTATGCTCCTCCAGGTTGGGTAAAAGGTGAAAATCTATAGCTTCATGAAAATCATTTATGCATTCTTCAATAGTATTGCCGTGATATGAAATATGAACGCCTTTTGTCGCGCCGGATATAACACAACCATATAGAATATTGCCTTGGTTGCAATAGTTAATTATACCTGTAAAGCCCTTGTAAAAAATTTTATTGCTAAGTTCCTCATACATATGGTGATTTATGTTCATATTAAACCTCCTGTAATTAAAGAATCTAAAATAGTTATGATTTGATACGGCAAGAGTGGTTTATTACCATGAGGCTTATGCAACCTCACAGTGATATTTCCGAGTTTAAAATCAATACGCGAGCCACTTGTTTTTCCCTTATTCGACATTCTAAAGCCAAAAGACAGGAGTAATGTTTCAATCTCCGAAAAAGTCATGTCGTTGGGTTTTGATTTAAGTCTTTTAATTAGTTTTTCTTTTTTACTCATAAAATACACAGGCCTTTCAACTTACCGGAGTTTTATTCTATGTTTGAATTTAAATAATGTCAAACAACATACAAACCCCGCCCGGCGTTAGCGTTGCTCTAAAACGGACTGCCAATCCCCCACTCACCATACCCAAGCCCTTCATAAATAGTCGCGGCGATATCCGCGAAGGTTTTACGTGTACCGAGTGCTTTTGCCTCGGTATTTTTTTGGTAGGCAAGTACGGGTACGTATTCTCGTGAGTGGTCGGTAGAATCCGTTGTGGGGTCGCAGCCGTGGTCGGCGGTTATTATCAGCAGGTCGTCCATGCGCAGGGAGGCTATGATAAGCGGCAATGCACGGTCGAAGGCCTCCAGTGCGCAGGCGTAGCCCTCGGAGTCGTTTCTGTGGCCGTATTTCATGTCGAAGTCTACCAGATTTGTGAAGATGATTGTGTCTTCGGCGTTGGTTTCCAGTGCTTCCATTGTGACGGCTATGCCTTCGTAGTTATTTGTTGTGTGGTTTACGTTTGCCACGCCTTGGTTGCAGAAGATATCCTCGATTTTGCCTATGCCCAGTGTGGTTTGGCCGTTTTCCTGCAAGGCGTCTAGCAGGGTTTTGCCTGTGGGTGGGACGGCGTAGTCTTTTCTGTTTTCCGTGCGCTTAAATGCACCCGGCTTTCCTGTGAAGGGGCGGGCTATTACGCGGCCTACAAAAAGGTCGTCAACGAGCATTTCGCGGGCGGTTTGGCATAGCTTGTACAACTCGTCAAGCGGAATCACATCCTCATGGGCGGCTATCTGAAAAACACTGTCCGCAGAAGTATATACTATCGGCGCGCCTGTGTTTACATGCTCCTCGCCCAAGCGGTCTATTATTTCCGTACCCGAGGCAGGGAGGTTGCCCAGCCATTTTGCTTCGCGTCCGTTTTTTTTCAGCCACTCCGTCAGCATTTCTTCGGGGAATTTTTTCAACACAACAAAGGGCGGGTCTACTACCAAACCCATCATTTCCCAGTGGCCGCTTGTTGTGTCCTTTGCGCGGGTGATTTCTGCCATGCGTCCGTAGCTTGCGGTCGGCTCGGCTACGGACGGCAGGCGCGAGTTTTCTATATTGCCCAGCCCCATCTGCAACAGGTTTGGGATTTCCAGCCTTCCTCCACGTGCAGCATAAATATTTCCCAGTGTGTGCGCGCCTACATCGCCATACTCGGCGGCATCGGGTAGCTCACCGATTCCTACGCTGTCCAAAACTATTATACATACTCGATTATACATTTGACCTCTCCCATTCTCGGCGCAGCAGCTCCTTGCTTACGCCGATATCTATAAAATCCCAAGGCAACAGTTCGTCTGCGCCGCGCTCTCTGTTTGCGTAGAATTCCGCCGTTACGCCTGCGGCTTCGAAAGCCGCCAGCCATACATCGTACTTAAAATGCTCCGTCCAGCCGTCAAAAATCGCACCGTTTCGGTAGGCGGCTTCTATTGCCGCGCCCAAGCGGCGGTCGCCGCGTGCCATTACGCCTTCTATTTGTGCGGTCTTGGAGTCGTGGTATCTGTACGAAATCTGCTTCTTGCGCACGCTTGCTTTTACCTCGCGCTGTGTAGCGGCAAAATCCTCGGGCGTAACCTGCGCCGCCCACTGAAACGGCGTAAACGGCTTAGGCACAAAGCATGATGTGCTTACGCTCACGCTTACGGGGCGTTTGCGCTCCTCATAAGAAAGCTCGTAATACTTCTCCACGATTTTTTCCGACAGCTCCGCCACTGCAAAGGAATCCTCCGTTGTCTCACCGGGCAAGCCGCTCATAAAATATAATTTTAGCTTATCAAACCCCGACTTATACGCACGAAAGCATCCCGATAAAATTTCTTCCTCGGTTAAATTTTTGAAAATCGCGTCGCGAAGGCGTTGGCTTCCCGCCTCGGGAGCAACGGTAAGCGACGACGAGCGTACGGTTTTTATCTTCTGTACGACGTCCAGCGCGTCCAGTCGCGTGGAAGGCAGCGAGATATTTACGCGCTTTTTTTTGCAGATTTCCAAAAGCCCGTCCACAAGCTCTCCAAAATGCCGATAATCGCACGCGCTTAGCGATAGTAGGGATATTTCTTCGTATCCGGTGTTAGTCAGTATTTTTTCCGCTTGTGCTATAAGCTCCTCTACGCCGCGTTCACGCAAGGGACGATAAATAAACCCTGCCTGGCAAAATCTGCACCCGCGCTTACATCCCCGCGCAAGCTCTATCACGGCACGTGCATGGGTAGCCTCCACCAGTGGCACAATCAGCGTCTCGGGAAAGAACTCAAGCGTAGGCAAAAACGCCCGCCGCACCACTGCCGGAGCGGCCTCAAGCGGTTTTTTCAAAAACATCAAAATTGTGCCGTCAGGGTTATATTCCACATCATAAAAAGCGGGTACATACACACCCGCTATATCTGTTATTTTTCGCAAAAACTCAAGCCTTGTGCCGCCCGCCTTTTTATGCTCGGCATAGCGGTCGAGGATTTTGTCCAAGCTTGCCTCACCGTCACCGATGTAAAAAAAGTCGATAAAATCCGCCATAGGCTCGGGATTTGTTGCACAGGGGCCACCTGCGCACACGAGGGGCGTATCTTCCCCTCGCTCGGACGTACGCAGCGGAATCCCCGCTAAATCCAGCATGGCAAGTACATTTGTGTAGCTCATTTCGTATTGCAGGGTAAAGCCGAGAAAATCAAATTTACCAAGGGCGTCGCCTGTTTCCAGCGCGAAAAGCGGCTCGTTTTCCCGCCGCAAAAACTCCACCATGTCCGGCCACGGCATAAATACACGCTCGCAATAGGTATCCTCGCGGCGATTCATAAAAAAGTACAGTATCTGCAAGCCGAGATGGCTCATTCCGATTTCATATACATCGGGAAAGCAAAACGCAAAGCGTATTGTCGCGGGAGTTATTTCTTTTTTTATTATGTTTACCTCGCCGCCCGTGTATCTTCCCGGTTTTTCCAGTGTCAGCAGGCTTTCTTGGGTTATCATTCGTTATCATCTTCCGTTTCTTCGGCGGCTTCGTAGTCGTCGTCCGCGCCTTGGGGGGCTTCGTATGGGTCGTCGTCGTATGGGTATTCGTATGGCTCGTATATTATTTGGGGTGGGTAATTTTCTTCTCCGTTTTCTTCTTCATCTTCTTCGTCAACGCCCGCCACCGCAGGCTCGTGTATCTGCAATGTTAATGTCGGCGGCCGCCCCACCAGTGTAAGCCCCGCAGGTAAATCCACCGTTAGCGGCACGGTATGCACACCTATGGGCAAACGGCGCAGGTCAAACTCCGGCTCTATATCCTCCGCATTTAATCGCTCAATAAGCGAAAGCGGCCCGCTTATTGTGATTCTTATAGGCGCGTTATCGTCCACAAGCTGATACAAAACAGCCACGCCTCTACTGCGCAAATTTTCGTGAGGTACGGTAAATACGCGCTCTTGTATCGGCTGTATTCTGGCTATCACGTCCATGCTGTAATACTCACCGTAGCGCAGATAAACGCCGTCGGGCAACCAGTCATTAAGGTCTATCGTCTCCACGATGTTAGAAGACGCCCCCGCCAAGTTAACCTCCACACGTATATCCCGTAGCTGTGCCAAGGCCTCGTCCGAGCCTACTACCTCTATGGTGTCCGACCCGCCGCTTATGCCCGCCGCCGCAAAGCCCGCAGCGGTGGAGCCTACGCCCACAGTTACCACAGGCAC
>WQRQ01000114.1 GCA_009786685.1 Defluviitaleaceae bacterium | reverse complement strand
TTGCCGCTATCATACGTAACGTGCCTTCCACGGGCTTGTCCCCGTCGCGACGGAGTAGAATACGGTCTATCGGCTTGTCGTGGTTTAGGGCTTCGAGTACCGCTTTGCGACCTTCGAGGATTAGGTTTTCATTGGTTTGTTCAGACATTAGGTAGCCACCTCTAAATTCAATATGTAAAAAGTATAAAATACAGCCACGTCTAGGTGGCTGTATTTTATATATTATTTTTTATAAAGCCTAGTTTAAGATAACGGTAATTATCATAGAAGCAATCCCAATAATTGTAGCCATGCATACGCCGAGAATCCACCACTTCAAGTGGTTTACATCATTTTTTAACTCACCAGTCGTTTTATCAAACCGCGCCATAGATTCACTAAAGCGTTTTTCCATGCGTTCCTCACGCTGTTCTGACAATCTACGTTCTTCTGCCATCCTGTCATCTAAGCGTTGTTCCGTTTGTTGCCTATCTTCCCGTAGCTCGCGCTTTAGGCTATCCATGCTGTTTTGCAGGCGCAACTCAGAATCACGCCTGTCTTGGTCTAAACGCTCTATAAGTTTTGCAGTGTCCATGTTGCTGCCTCCTTCCTCATCTCTACGGTTATTATACGCAGGAGCAGGTGGTATGTATACACTGTCCGCTTTGCCGTTTTTAAATGGAATTATGTTACTGCTCTCATTGCCCATTATGCGCACCCCCATCTGTAGAAACCAACAAGTTGTTTTGTAGTGCGCTTATAAACGTGGTACAGCCGCAGTTGTTGCAAACTAACGTAACTAATGGCATATGGCGACCAGGAAGGGAATTAAAAGGAGCTGCCTGAACACCTGCAACGAAATCCACAAATGCATTTAATTCATTCATGCCACACAGTGGGCATTTATTTGATACATTTCTTTCTTTTAAAAACATCTCAAGTTTAGCTTTATCAATTTGCATATCCATATAATCACCCCGCGTCTTTTCTTAAACATATGTAGAGCTAATGAGGGGACTCAAACCCCTGACCTGCTGATTACGAATCAGCTGCTCTATCACCTGAGCTACATTAGCAAAGAGCATCGCAATTTTGCGCAACAAAATTACGATTGCGGTAGTTATCCTATAACATTTTTGTGAGGTTGTAAAGCATTTTAGCTTGTTCCGCGTTCGCAGCGGTTGCCCCATGAGTCCAGTAGCTCGTCGTTGCGGTAGATGTAGATGATTTCGCAGTTGTTGGGGCAGACGTCGCATTCTTTTCCTTTTGTTACGAAGTTTATTTCTTGGATATTGAAGTTGAAGGGGCTTTCTTTTTTGCTGTTTTTTGCCAAGACTGCTACGCCCAGGCAGCCCATTAGGTGGCCGAAGTCGTCTACGTATACTTCGTGGCCGAGGATTTCTTCGAAGGCGCGGACTACGCCTACGTTTTTGCTTACGCCGCCTTGGAAAACCGTGGGCGCGGAGATTCGCTTGCCTTTGCCTACGTTGTTTAGGTAGTTGTTTACTACGGCGTTGCAGATGCCCGCTACTATGTCTTCTTTTTTGTGGCCGATTTGGGCTTTGTGGACCAGGTCGCTTTCTGCGAAGACGGTGCAGCGGGCGGCTATGCGGGTAGGGTTTTTGGATTTTAGTGCCATCTCGCCCAGCTCTTCTATGGCCAGGCCAAGGCGTTTGGCCTGCGACATCAGGAATGAGCCTGTGCCTGCGGCGCAGATTGTGTTCATGGCGTAGTCGGTTACTATGCCGTTGTTTAGTAGGATTATTTTGCTGTCTTGGCCGCCGATTTCCAGGATGGTGCGGACGCCCGGGACACGGCTCATTGTGCCTACTGCGTGGGCTGTGATTTCGTTTTTTACGATTTGCGCGCCGAGGACTGTGCCTATTAGCTTTCTCGCGCTGCCTGTTGTGCCTACTGCTACAACCTGCGTTTGTGGCGGGAGTTGGTCTTTTAGCTCGCGTACTACGTTTTTTACCGCGCCTATGGGATTGCCTTCTGTCCAAAGGTAGGAGTGCGCGATTATTTCTTTTTTTTCGTCGATGATTACTCCTTTTGTGGAAATGCTTCCTATGTCTATGCCCAGATATGCTTTCATTTTATGCTCCCCTTTTCATTTGAATCATGTCGTAGAATGCCTCTAAGCGTGTTTTTACACCCGTCTCCGAAGTCTGTGAATCAAAGCTGAAATACAACACGGGAATACCATAGCTGTCGCTAACCCGCTGCACAATCGGAATGCTGTTAACCTCGGGCGTGCAACCGAATGGCTTTAGGTGGATGATTCCGTCGTAGCCGTTTTTTGCGAAAAAGACGCTTTTTGCCACGCTGTCTGTGCCGTCCGCGCCGATTTCGTAGGTGACAAAGCCGTCGGCTTCTTTGAGCAAATGCGGGATTTTGTGCTTTGGCGAAAAAAGAAGATACGAGACGTTGATATAGCGGGTGACTTCTATGCCAAATTTTGCGAGTTCTTTTTCGATGAAATAATTTGAGAACGGCTCCATTAGGACGTATAGCTCGCCTACTACGCCTATTTTCATGCAGTTTTGAGGCTTGTCCAGCGGCACGGCTTGTAGCTGTGACATGTATTTTTTGTAGATTTTGCCGACTTGGAAGAATGTTGCATTTGCTATGTCTGCTAGGAAATTTTTCTCGATTTTTTCCAGTTCTCCGGGGTTTTTTTCGAATCCGATGTTTTTGCGTACGTATTCTTCTGTTTTGTCCATGGCGAAAATGATACGGATAACCAGCGCGATTGCCGAGATGGTTTTGGCGTATGTAAGCCGTGGGTTTAGGGCTTTAAACATGTTGTGGAAGTCGCGCAGGCTGCGGTTGCGGCTGTTTGTTTCCAAAATGCAGAGCTTAAAGTCGTAGCCCATGTCTCGCAAAATTTGCTCCTGCACCTCATTATAAAAGCCCATTCGACAATCGCCGCTTGTGTGGAAAAGCACATTTGCGCCGTTTTCGAGGGCTTCGATAAAATTGCCTAAATTGTATTTGAAGGGAATGCAAACAAACTCCGGGCTGTGCTTTGTCCCAAGCTCTATCGTGCGTTTTGTCATAGGTGGAGCGGGAGAAACAACGCCATACGAGCCGACGAGTTTTTCCATAAGAATTTTTATCGGTACGTGGTATTTGCCCATGTGCGGGAAGGAGATTTTGTATTGCATTTACAGGCCTCTTTCGGATTTTGTCGTAAAAAGAGTATCATAAGGATGTCCGGGCTGTAAAGAGTTTACTCGCTTCCTATTAATACATTCTCCGTGGAGCAGTCAACGAGGATTATATCATCGCCTATTTTATTGATTTTTTCCCACGGTATCTTGTACTCCTGGTCGCGGCCAAAAACCCCCAGCACTCGCCCCGGGCCGGGTACTATCAACGCAGTTATTTTGCCTTCGACGGTGTCCAGCTCCAGGTCGCTTACAAAGCCGTAGCGTGCGCCGTCGGTAATGTTTACGATTTCTTTCTGGCGTAGGTCGTACATTCTCGCCATATATTAGTCCTTTCGGTTAAAAAATTCTTGGGGTGATAAATAAGAAATCTATGAGCAGGAATACCGCCAAAGCCCACAAATAGTACGAGAAGTAACGCAGCTTGCAAGCCTTGATAAGTTGCAACAGCAAACGGATGGCGGCATAGCCCACCACAGCCGATACTATAAATCCAATAATCATTGGCATTGCACCAAGCGTCTCTATTGCCGTGCCGCCTGTTACTACGCTTACGCCTTCGAGAAAACTTACGCCTGCTATGGCTATCAATGCCAGCATAAATGAGAAACGTGTCGCGGTTTCTCTGTTAAGCCCGCGCATAAGTCCGCCTGTGATGGTAGTGCCGCTTCGGGAAATCCCCGGCGGCAATGCCAAGGCCTGCATACAGCCGATTATCAAGGCGTCGGGATATGTGATGTCTTTGTCTTCCTTCACATTTTTTGTAAATTTATCGGCCAGCAGCAGCAAAAATCCCGTGACAGTAAACGCCGCCGCCAGCCAAATCCCCGTTCGTAAATTTGCGATAATGGAATCCCGCAAAAGAAATCCCGCAATCACCACAGGAAACGACCCAACAATAAGCAGCCCCGTCATCTTGGAAAACGGATTTTTAATCAGCTTCCAAATCTCCGGCCAAAATGCTACAAAAATCGCCACCAACGTCCCCAAATGTACCACAATATCAAATGTAAACTGGTACGCCTCGGCAATATCAAAATCATAATCGAAAAACCCAAACAGCCCATGCAAAAGCACCAAATGCCCCGAAGAGCTAATAGGTAAAAACTCCGCTATCCCTTGCACTATTCCCAGCACAATCGCTTGGAAAATTGTCATAAGTACTTCCTACTTTCTATTTTAATGGGGGCTTCGCCCCCAAGCCCCCTCGCACTGCCGAGCAAAGCTCTGCATTGCTCCGCTCCCGCGTGCCGCGCTTTTGCGCGGCGAGGTAGATTATTTTCTCATGTTTATTCCAAAAATCCCGCCGAGGCCGCCGCCTGCTATTGCCAGTAAAAACGTGGTAACGGCTCGCATTCCTACGGAAAATTCCGGTATCAGCACTGCCATAAATATTGCCATGATTACTACATATACAAACCCCGCGACCATGCCCCATATCCAGCCGCGGCTTTCTGCGCCGCGTGCCGCGTCGAAGCCCGCCACCATCACCGATAACACCGTGGTAATCGCCACCACCATGGGTAAACTGCGCTCGCTTACATTTGTGTAAGTAATCAAAATCGCGTAACCCAAAAACACAATAGCCGTGATGCAATATGCCATCAAAATGCCCACGCTAAGGTGCTTAACCTGATTTTTTGTAATTGCCATATTAGAACTCCTTTTAACGTCTGGTTTTACACTATACGCAAAGGAAGCTCGTCTTATGAAGAAACAGCCCAACCCACAGGCAAATTATTTTTTAGCCGCCCCTGAACAAGCCGCGCCCAGCCAAGCGGGTGTCCGTCGTGACAAATAAGAATCCACGGCTTTTGGGGTTGCGCGTGCGCTTCGCTGTGAAAAAGCGACTCCCCTCGAAGATAACGGAAGGCATCCTCCTCGGAAAGCTCCACGGCATACCGCGCCTGCTCCTTTCGCAAGCCCATTGCAAGGGCTTGGCTCGGAACAAACCGCCCCTTGGTGCATTCTCCCAAATGCCAGCCGCTACGCGCAACCCGTATCCCGCTCAAGTGTAGCGCGACGGGCTGAAGATACAAATTGATACCATGCAAAACATAGGCATTTTGGGGGAAATCCATGCATAAAAAATCATCGATAAAGGCAGTAAACTCAAGGGGTGGAATGCTTTTGGCCAAAAAAACAAAATCGGGAATGTTACTCTCTTTTTTCTCCAGCAAAGCAACAAAATGCCCCTCGCCGTTGGCTAGGTGCGGCCATATTCTGGCGGCTTGGGGGAGCGGGTCGCGGGCGGGTTGTATTCCCAGCGCGGAGTGGTCTATTTGCACCGCCGTAAAATCATCGTGGCTTTGCAAAAACGTGGTGATTGTGCCTTCGTTTTCCTGTGTATTAAACGTACACGTAGAGTAAACCAACCGCCCACCCGGCTTTAGCATTTTTGCCGCGTGACGCAAAATATCCTGCTGCACCGCCGCACAAGCCTCGGGCTTGTTAGCTGTATAAGCCTTTATAGCGTCCGGGTCGCGCCTAAACATCCCCTCACCCGAACAAGGCGCGTCCACCAAAATCCTATCAAAAAAATCGGGAAAACGCTCCGCAAGCTTTTTAGGCTGCTCGGTTGTAACAACGGCGTTTGTAACCCCCGCCCGCTCCAAATTTTTAACAAGCGCACGGCTACGAGAAGGACTGGCGTCATTAGACATCAGCAACCCTTCCCCCTGCAAATGCCCCGCAATCTGAACAGATTTTCCACCCGGCGCAGCACATAGGTCAAGGACGCGATGCCCCGGCTGCGCGTCAAGGACTTCCGCAGGACACATAGCACTAGGCTCCTGAATGTAAAACAACCCCGCATGATACCCCACACTCTTAGAGGGCCTCTCACTACTGTCATAAACAAAACCATCACCACACCAACAAACGGGGCTGGTCGCTCCGCTAAAGCGGAGCTGCTCGCCCATGCAGCCGGGGTCAAGGGGACGCGTCCCCTTGTGGGGGCTTGGGGGCAAAACCCCCAAGGTTTTGGTTTTGACCTTTAACTGATTAATCCTTATACCACGCACAGGCTCATTGTTGTAGGATTCGAGGAATGTGTTGTAGTCGGTTCCCAGTATTTCTTGCATGTGGGTTAGGAAGGTGCCGGGTAGGGTTGTTACCATGAGTTTTGGGTTTTCCAGTTTTCTATTGCGGTTGTTAGGTCTTGTTGGCCTTCGTCGCCGTTTTCTCTGGAGCGGATGGATACTTTGTTTTCTGCTATTTCGTTGTCGCCAAGGACTAACATTAGGGGGATTTTTTGTAGTTGGGCTTCTCGGATTTTTAAGCCCATTTTTTCGTTGCGCATGTCGGCTTCGGCGCGTAGGTTTGCGGCGGTTAGTTTGTCAACTACGACTTGGGCGGCTTCTTGGTGGCGTTCTGCTATCGGAATTACCATGAACTGCGTGGGGGCTAACCAGAAGGGCATTGCGCCTGCGGTTTTTTCGAGGAGAAGGGCGAGGGTGCGCTCGTAGCAGCCTATGGATGAGCGGTGAATGATGTAGGGATGTTGTTTTGTGCTTTCTGCGTCCACGTAGGTCATACCGAAGCGTTCGGCCAGTTGGAAGTCGATTTGTATGGTGATTAGGGTGTCCTCTTTGCCGTGTACGTTTTTGATTTGGATGTCCAGCTTTGGTCCGTAGAATGCGGCTTCGCCGTCGGCTTCTACGTAGGAAATGCCCGAGTTGTCGAGGATTTTTTTCATAAAGCCTTGGGTGTGTTCCCATTCTTTTTCGTCACCGATGTATTTTTCCTTTGCGGCGGCGTCCCATTTTGAAAAACGATAGGTTATATCTTCGGCCAGGCCGATTTTTTCTAAGAGGAATTGTGCGAGGTCTATGCAGCCTTTAAATTCGTCCTCCACCTGGTCGGGCGTGCAGGCGATATGGCCTTCTGAAAGGGTGAACTGCCGCACGCGAATAAGCCCGTGCATAGAGCCGGACGACTCGTTTCGGAAAAGCGTGGCTGTTTCGTTAAAGCGCATGGGGAGGTCGCGGTAACTGCGGGTTTTGGACAGGTACACTTGGAATTGGAACGGGCATGTCATGGGACGCAGGGCGAGCATTTCTTTGCTTTCGTCCAAGGCGTCGTCGGGGTTGCCGAGCAGAAACATGTCGTCGCGGTACTTGTCCCAATGCCCGGAAATCTTGTAAAGGTCGCGCTTTGCCATAAACGGCGTTTTGGTAAGAAGATAACCACGGCGGGCTTCTTCGTCCTCCACAAAGCGTTGCAGAAGCTGCAATACCTTAGCACCCTTTGGCATAAGAATCGGCAAGCCCTGCCCGATATAGTCCACCGTTGTGAAGTATTCCAGCTCGCGGCCTACCTTGTTATGGTCGCGTTTTTTTGCTTCTTCGAGACGTTCGATATGGGCGTGAAGCTCGTCCTTTGTGAAAAAGGCAGTGCCGTATATGCGCGAAAGCATTGCGCGTTTTTCGTCCCCACGCCAGTACGCGCCCGCTACGGAAAGCAATTTGAACGCCTTAACATCACGCGTGCGTGGCATGTGAGGGCCTGCGCAGAGGTCTACAAAATCGCCTTGTTTATAGAAAGTAGCTACCGCGTTTGTGTCCTTTGCATAAAGGTCTTCCAAAAGCTCGCGCTTGTACGGCTCACCCTGCTTGTCCACAAACGCCAACGCCTCGTCGCGGGACAGGGTGGATTCTTCCAGATTATGGCCTTCTTTTACTATCTTTTTCATTTCCTTTTCGATGTCTTTTAGGTCGTCCGGCGTAAACGGCGTGGGCGTCTCAAAATCATAGTAAAATCCATCCTCGATAGAAGGCCCAATAGCCAGCTTTACATCCGGAAACAGCCGCTTTACCGCCTGCGCCAATACATGCGCCGCCGTATGACGTAAGGTGTTTAGGTCTTTTTCCATCTTTATTCCTCCGATTCGTTTGCTCCCCAATCTTCCATTGAGGTAAAAACGTCTTTTAAATTTATTTCGCACCCAGGTAAAACCATTACCGGAGCGGTGTCGTCGTCGCTGTAGCTGTTTATCATGTATTTTCCGTTAACGAGCAAATATACATCCGCGATGTTAGCTTCCGGGTCTACAATCCAGTATTCTCGCACACCGTATTGCTCGTATTTGTGCATTTTTAAGATTTTGTCCTTCTTACGCGTGGTAGTGGAAAGCACCTCTATTACCATATCCGGCGCACCTCGGCAGCCCTTTTGGTCTATCTTGGAAGGGTCGCAAATCACAACAATATCGGGCTGAAATACCACGTCTGCGTCGCCACTGTCTTCGTCGTGGTTGAGCATTACATCAAAAGGAGAGGTGAAAACTTGACATCTTCTACCTTTTAAAAACTGCCACATTGAGCCAAACAACTCTCTTACAATTGATTGATGTCTCGGTACAGGCGCAGCCATAGCACTCGGCACACCATTTACCTCTTGCTCATATTTAATATACGGAATCCCGTCAAAAAGCTCGTACCGTATGCCGTCATTCCACTGCGCATAGTCTTTGTACGTGTATCGTTCCAGTTTTTGCGTCTCCGGCGAAATTATTGTCATGCTTACTATTCCTCCAGTTGACATTTCCCAAAAGTTTGTCATTATTTTACCACATCATGTAAAAAAAAACTGCCTTGTTTTTATTACAAGTCAGTTTGCTTAAAAAGCTCTATATTATTCTCGTAAACTTTAATAGCCAAATCAAGCAATTCGGTATCGCTAATACTAGCTTTCATGGGTATGCGTTCTTCAATTGACATGAATTTTTTAGGACTAAAAACATCAGAAGAAAAACCTATCATACGTGACGGTGATTTGCTTTTGTCAGGCCTATCAAAATGAAACTCTGCCAATCCTTGATTTTTATGAGTATTAGACTTCCTCGGAAACTAATTTCGAGAACCGGACTCTTTATTAATGATGCCGTAAATCAAAGCCATGCGTAATCCAAATCGTTTCCTTCGGTTACGGTATGTGTTGGCAGTGATTTTGAATACTTTTACTTTTGCAATGATATTTTCAACTAAAATNCG
>WQRQ01000113.1 GCA_009786685.1 Defluviitaleaceae bacterium | reverse complement strand
TCGAAATCGGTCTCGCCTATCGCAAAAAACGCGGTGAGGCGTTCGCGATTTTTTGCTCTGCCGAGACCGTTTCTCATTTAATCCGCTTTAACATACAAAGGATTATAATGGCAAAGGATACTAATGATAGCTTTGTATTTCTATGTTTAGAGCAAAGCCGGGGTCGAAAACTTCCCTAATGCGTAAAATTAATCCATTATTATCTATCCAAAGGGTAGTAGTTATATCACCTTTCATTTCTACGACTGCAACAGCTACGCTGCCTAAAGTAGTATCAATAATTTCATTTCTTACATGACTAAACACTTCAATATAACCATTTATATTATAAAAAAAGAAATGTTGTTCAGTAAATTCATCATAGGCATCCAGTCCTAAACTAGCCATATAAAAACGCTCGCTCAAAAATGCAGAAACGGGTATTGGGCTGTACGGTAAATAAAAGAATTCATGGAGGTTTTCAGAGTCCACTTCTATCAGTTTAATGACCCCATCGACCCTTTCAAATGCATTTGCAATACCTACCCGCCGATAATCACGACCGTATGATAATTGGGTGTTTAAACTTCTGGCCATATTTATTTCGCCACTTACAGTTTCAAGTTCCGACACCATCCACAGCTCATTTCCCCTAAAAAGGAAAGTCCGCTCATTAATCACCTCATCTTCATATTCACTAAAAAACGCCCCTGCAAACGTTCTTGTCTCAATTATTTCTGTTGCCGTACCGTCTTCACTGCGATTATAGTCAATTGTCATTTCCCCAAATACAATATCTTCTCCATCAATAGTCGCAGTTACAGTATAATATACTCGGTTAGCAGGGACAGTTATATCCTTTGTTCCAAATAAAAATCCGGTTAGATTTGTACCAAGGCTTTCTGAAATTATAACCCCGGATACCAAAATAAAAATCACTAAAACTAAAAAAGCAATAGAAATAAGCAGTGTTTTTGATACATATGTCCTCATCATATATAACACCTCTCAGATAGTTAAACGCCTTATGCATTTTGTTGCCTAACATGGACAAGACTAATTGACAGCAAATATGCAAATATATTATATGGATGATAGGGGGAAGCCGAAACAGGATTCCAGCAAGCATACGACACTTTTGTTCTTCATGGCAACTTTAAATCGGCAGACCTTACAATAAAAATGGTAGTCGAAAAATATCGGATACATCTGAAACCCTAATCCGGAAGTGACCTACCATGGTCAAACGGGCTAACCACAGAATAGCACACATAAGCGTCACAGTCGTCGTTGCCAGCATCTACAGGCACGACCAAAACACCAAACATCAAAACACACGCCATAAGCAACATAGAACATTTTTTCATACATAACAACTCCTTCTGGGTTTTTGTGCATTATACTATACTTTTTAGCACAAAAAAAGAGGACTTTTCAGTCCTCAAAAAATATCATCCAATACCCATACATACAGTTTTCGGCGGCCAAAGCGTAGTGCGTCTGCTATGTTGTACATAAACAGGTCGATTTTGTATCCGCGTATCGCGCCGCCTACGTCTGCGGCCAGTGCAAAACCGTAGCCTTCTACGTATAGGCGTGTACCCAGCGGAATCACGTTGCGGTCTACGGCTACGATTCCATGCTCTACCCTGCGTCCGCTGGCTGTTATGCCAAACCATGGGTCATCGGGGTGCTTTCCTGTGCAGCAGTAGTATGCCGTGTATGCTGTGGCTTCCATTCTGATACGGCGGTAATAGTGGAAATCCGGAGCGTTTACATCTGCACGGGAGCCAATCCAGCCCGTTCCGATATCCAAAATAGCGTCTATCGGTTCCGATAAAATCTCCGTATTTAGTACCGTACGACTATCCTCTGTACCACCGATATAAACTACCGAGGTGGTGATGGCCTTTTCGCCTTCTTCGCCGGCTATGCGTACATGCTGCCGTCCACGGCTTACAGACGCCGTATGGTTTTCAATCGTCTCATAGGGCAGCATAATCATCTCGACTTCTGTGCGCATAAACCATGTTTCGAAGCTTAAAACGTCACCGTTTGCTACCACTGCGGTTTCGTCGCCGTGGAAAATTAGAGCGGATTCCGTCTCCTGTTGTAGCTGACGCATAACGTCCCCTACCCTAATCACAGGCCGCGCCGTCCGATTAATAAGCGCGCTGCCGTCCAACTGCACATAAAACGAAATCTCCCTGTCGATGGTAATTACAATCCCGTCCCAAAGCAAAGCGTCCATAGCGTGGCTTATGCGGTCTGTGCGGCTATGCGGAATCCCCGCCTCATGTAAAAACCCCGCGACATTATCCGCACCGGCCAAAAACTCAACTACCACCCCTCCATCAATAAGCGTAACGGCGGTAAGCTCATTTTCCGCAGCGATAAACCTAATCATCCCAAGCGGAAAAGCAATCACAGCGACCACCGCCAAAACCACAACGAAAATCGCTCTAACTTTCTTCATTATATAAGTCCCTCCGTGTTTACATTTTTTTGTAATCATTTCGCAGGGAATTGTAACAGCATGTTAATAGAATAGCAACAATTTTTGTTCGCAATTTCCAACATTTTCCAACAAAAGCGGCTGTGTATAAATGCAAAAAAAATCCAACTGACGATAATTTACGGTCTGTTGGATTTTTTTATTTTTTATTTATTCCACTTCTGTCTCGGCCATTTGCAGCGCGGAACGTACTGCTTCGTGGAGAATCCATGTTGTTACGGGGTAGTCTGTTTGGGGGGTGATGTGTGCGGATTGGTAGCGGAGAACTTCTTCTGCGAGGTCTCGCATACGCGGCTCGAAGAGGGGGTAGAATACTCGCTGCATGTCTGCCATGTCTGTCATGTACACGGATAGGATTTCGTTTTCGCTTACCGTTACGCGTACGTGCAGAGGCTCATCGTACAGCACTATCATGGAGGAGTATACCCCCGGTACAAAGCGGGCGGTCTCGCCCGGGTCGGCAGCTCGCCTCGGGAGCAAAATTACCAGTGCCGCGATTATCAGCGCGAGCGCGACCAGCACTATTATTCCCATTTTTATAAGGTCTTTCTTGTGTAATACAAAAATTCTTGCACCACTCATTTTTTGCGCACCCTTTCCTGTTTCTTATCTGTTATAAGAATGTATGTGGGGCGCGCTTTGTTTATGCCAACTTTTCCAAGGAGGCTTTTAGTTCTGTCTCCAGCGTTTTTAGGTGGCCGCTTGGTGGCCTTGCGCCGTCTGTGAGTAGGCTTTCTATTGCCTCGGCAGCGGCGGCGAGTTTTGTTTCTTGGATTATCGCGGCTGTGCTTTTTAGCTTATAGGCTAGGTCTAACGCTTCTTTATGGTCTCTTCTGCTTAATGCCTCGGCCAGTTCTTCCGAGGTGTTTTTGTGATTTTTTATAAAATCCTCGCGTAGCTTTTGCTGCATGTTATGCTGAAAATCATCTATGCTTGTACCCTCATCGGAGGCACAGAGGCTTGCTGCTTCTAAAATTATATCGCAAATGTCGTCTGTTGACAGGCAGCCGTCAACTATTAATTCTGCGTCCTCTTTTTGGAAATCATTGCTTTTGGTGAACAAATGCCTTTTGCCGAGATACCATTCCAACTGCTCCATGATTTCGGCGGTTGATTTGTTTTTGCAATCCCGCAGCATACGTCTTACCAAGGCTACATCCAACGGCGTGTCTATATGCACCGAAAGGGATATATACTCCGATATCTGCTTTTGCATGTATCCAAACGGATAATCGAAAAAAATATATTCATAGTTGCTTCGCAACAATATCTCTATATCGTCGGCAAGCGATTGTAAATTCCATTGGCTTACATCCCAGCCATCCTCTTCCCATTGCGCCAAGTCGGTAATGCCGCTGTTTTTTTCGTAGTCGCCATCCTCCAGCGATAATGTTATGGAGTTTGGTGTTCTTTTTTGCAGCTCCGTTACAGCTGTTGTTTTTCCTCCGCCGGATGTTCCGCTGATTGCTATTATTTTTGTTTTATACCTACGCACTGTTTACAACCTCCCTTAAATTTGCTTCGCTTCTCACTATAATAGAACATGTTATCATTTTCAATCAAAAAATATTCTTGAAAAATCCTTCTTATTTCTGGTATATTATAATATCTGCAATTAAGGAGTGAGAATTATCATGCATAGTGATTATGTAACAAAAGGTAATAGAGTTGTGCCTCATCGGTCGTTGTTTAAGGCGATGGGCTATACAGACGAGGAGCTTGCGCGTCCGTTGATTGGCATTGCTAACGCACACAGCGAGGTTGTGCCGGGGCATATCCATTTGGATGATATCGCAGAAGCCGTTAAAAAAGGTGTGCTTTCTGCGGGCGGGACACCTGTGGAGTTTCCTTCTATTGGTGTTTGTGACGGGATTTCCATGGGGCATATCGGGATGAAGTATTCGCTGCCGAGCCGCGAGCTTATTGCGGATTCTGTGGAATCCATGGTGCTTGCTCATGCTTTGGACGCGGTTGTGCTTATTCCAAACTGCGACAAAATCGTACCCGGAATGCTTATGGCAGCGGCGCGGCTTAATATCCCTGCGATTGTGATAAGCGGAGGGCCTATGCTTGCGGGGCGCGTTGGCGAAAAGGCGGTTAGTCTTTCGCAGGCATTCGAAGCCGTAGGCGCGCACGCAGCAGGTAAAATTGATGACGAGACGCTTCTCGAATATGAAAACGAATCATGCCCAACATGCGGCTCATGCGCGGGTATGTTTACCGCAAACAGCATGAACTGTATCACCGAAGCCCTCGGCATGGCCTTGCCCGGAAACGGGACAACCCCTGCCGTATACGCAGAGCGTTTGCGCCTGGCCAAACGTGCGGGCGGCCAAATAATGAAGCTATATAATGAGGGAATAAAACCACGTGATATAATGACTAAAAATGCGTTTTTAAACGCGCTTACACTGGACATGGCCTTGGGTTGCAGCACAAACAGCATGTTGCACCTGCCTGCGATTGCCTACGAGGCGGGGGTGGATTTGCCCCTTACGTTGGCTAACGAGATTAGCGAAAAAACGCCTAACTTATGCCGTCTTGCGCCTGCGGGGCCTCACCATATCGAGGATTTGTACATGGCGGGCGGTGTACCTGCGGTGCTAAAAGAGCTTAGCACGCTGGGGATTTTGTATTTAGAAGAAAAAACCGTAAACGGTAAGCTTGGCGATATGATTAAAACCGCAGCAAACAAAAACCCCGAGGTAATCCGCCCTGCAAACAATCCCTTCTCGCCCGTGGGCGGAATCATGGTACTCACAGGCAACCTCGCAGAAAACGGCAGCGTAGTAAAACGCTCCGCCGTAGCCGACGAAATGATGAAAACCAGCGGCAAAGCCCGCGTTTTCGAAAGCGAGGAGGACTGCGCTGAGGCCATCTACGGCAATAAAATAAAACCCGGCGACGTAGTGGTTATCCGCTACGAAGGCCCAAAAGGCGGCCCCGGAATGCGCGAAATGCT
This sequence comes from Defluviitaleaceae bacterium, assembly GCA_009786685.1. Taxonomy (GTDB): domain Bacteria; phylum Bacillota; class Clostridia; order Lachnospirales; family WQUN01; genus WQVC01. The sequence goes on along the minus strand of WQRQ01000113.1, from coordinate 3,700 downwards.
TAACCCTACAGCCGCGCTTATGGGCATGGGTTTGGGTAAAGAAGTTTCGCTAATCACCGACGGGCGTTTTTCGGGGGCGTCTCGCGGCGCGTGTATCGGGCATGTTTCGCCCGAGGCGGCAATCGGCGGGCTAATCGCTCTTGTAGAAGAAGGCGACAAAATTGATATTGATATAAACGCAGGTAAGCTGCACCTCGACGTCACGGAATCGGTACTCGAAGAACGCCGCAAAAAATGGAAGCCACCTGCTTCCACCGCAGGCGACAGAGGGTATCTTGCACGTTATCAAAAGCTGGTGACGGGCGCAGATAAGGGCGCGGTGCTGGTATGACCTACCCCACCCACATAGTAGCCGTAGGCGGCGTGGTGGAAAACAATAACGGAGAAATCCTGCTCGTACGCCAGCGCGACAGCCACGACAAAAGCGACCCGGCATGGGTTTGCCCCGGCGGACAAGTAGAAAACGGCGAAAACCTCTTGGAAGCCCTAGTCCGCGAAATAAAAGAAGAAAGCGGAGCAAATGTCGAGGTAAACAAACTACACTGGATAGGGTCAAACACAGGCTCGCACGAAAGCGCGTACGGCAGAGCCGCGACAGTACCTACTAAGGTAATCCTCGACTTCACATGCACATATGTGGACGGCGAGTTAACTACTTCCGATGAAACATCGGAAGTCCGGTGGGTAAAAAAAGAAGATGTCTCCGACATGCTAACCCCATTATTACGCGCCCGCTTTCAGGCATATCTGGACTTCGACGGCGGCGTAAGATACGATGCATACACCTCACGGCCATACTCATTAAACATAAAGCAGCAAATTTAGCAACATAAATTAGTCCTTCAGCCAAATGGCCTAAATTTAAGGAGTGAATATTTTGCAACTAAAAGGAGCAGAAATACTACTGGAATGCCTGCTGGAGCAGGGCGTAGACACCATCTTCGGCTACCCCGGCGGGCGGGTTTTGCCCATCTACGACGCGTTATATAAATACCGGGACAAGCTAAACCACTATCTCGTAAGCCACGAGCAGGGTGCGGCGCACGCCGCCGACGGCTATGCACGCTCTACGGGTAAGGTGGGCGTATGCCTTGCCACCAGCGGGCCGGGCGCGACTAACCTTGTTACGGGGATTGCTACGGCCTACATGGATTCTTCGCCTATGGTGGCGATTACGGGTAACGTACCCGTTCCCATGCTGGGCAAGGACAGCTTCCAAGAGGTTGATATTACGGGTATCACTATGCCCGTGACAAAGCATAATTACATTGTAAAAAATGTGGACGACCTTGCGGAGACTATTCGCTCGGCGTTTCATATTGCCCGTAGCGGACGCCCCGGGCCTGTTTTGGTGGACATTCCTTCGGATGTCGCCATGGCGATTAGCGAGTTTTCTTCCAAAAGGCCGATTCCTGCGCAATACGAAAACGCTCGCATTACTCCGCAAAAATTAAACGAGGCCGCCGAGCTTATTCACCAAGCCAAAAAGCCGCTTATTTTCGCGGGTGGTGGGGTTGTGCTTTCCGGTGCTTCGGAAGAGCTGCAAGAATTTGCCGCAAACATAAACGCGCCCGTATGCGTTAGCGCAATGGGAATCAGCAGCTTTCCAACCGCAAGCGACGCATACGTCGGTATGCTGGGAATGCACGGCACAGCCGTAGCAAACACCCTTGTGTCGGAATGTGATTTTCTTATCGCGATAGGCACACGCTTTTCCGACCGTGTTGTAAACAACGTCTCACGCTTTGCCACAGGCGCGAAAATTTTACACATAGACATTGACGCAGCGGAAATTGATAAAAATATTCTTACCGCTTACTCCCTTGTGGGCGACGTAAAGCGTGTACTTTCACTTCTTAATCCTCTGCTGCAAAAGCAGGACAATCCCGAGTGGCAAACACGTATCGCAGACCTAAAAACCCAATATCCACAACCAAAATGTACAAGCCAAGACCTCACAGGCCAATACGTAATCCAACGCCTTAGCGAAATCGCAAACCCCGACGCCATCTTTGTAACAGAAGTAGGCCAGCACCAAATGTGGGCTTGCCAAAACCTTCAGCTAAACCGACCCCGCCAATTTGTGACATCGGGCGGCCTTGGTACAATGGGCTTTGGTCTCGGCGCAGCAATCGGCTCCGCCGTCGCACACCCGGGTACTACCGTTATAAACATAGCCGGCGACGGCTGCTTCCGAATGAATCATATAGAACTCGCCACCGCCATGGAATACGACCTGCCCGTTATCGTCGTAGTCCTTAACAACCACGTCCTGGGCATGGTGCGCCAGTGGCAAAAGCTATTCTTTGGCAAACGATATTCCAGCACAAACCTTCACGACAAAGTCACCGACTTTGTTAAACTGGCAGAAGCCTACGGCGCAGCCGCCTTCAACGTAACCACCCCAGACCAAGTTGACGAAACAATTAAAAAAGCCATCGCTCTTAAAAAACCCGTCGTCATAAACTGCGAAATAAGCGGCGACGAAAGTGTATTCCCTATGGTCCCCTTGGGCGCGGGCATTGGACAATTTATAACAAAGGAGGCGGAATAAATGCGACACGTTCTATCCATAATGGTAGCAAACAACGCAGGCGTCCTCGGCCGCATAGTCGGCCTCTTCTCTCGACGCGCTTACAATATCGACAGCCTTAGCGTAGGCACATCCGAAGACCAACGCTTCACACGCATTACAGTCTCCCTGCAAGGCGACAACAATGTAGTTGACCAAATACAAAAGCAATTGGCAAAGCTCGTAGACGTACAAGACGTCCTTGAGCTAAAACCCGAAGCCGCCATATACCGCGAGCTATGTCTCGTAAAAGTAGAAGCAAACGCCACAGCACGACCCGACATCTTCAATGTAGCCACAGTATTCCGCGCAAACATAATTGACGTTTCCACAAAAACCATAACAATGGAACTAACAGGCGACCTAAACAAAATAGACGCCTTCATAGAACTAATGAAGCCCTACGGCGTACTCGAAGTAGTACGCACGGGACTAACCGCGATATCACGCGGAGCCGGTAAACATTAAAACATTAGACCTTGGGGCTTTGCCCCAAACCCCACAAGGGGACTAGGCCCCCTTGACCCCAGACGTTTACGACGACTAAAGCGAGTGCGCTCGCAAAAAATAGGAGGATATTATGGCAAAGATGTTTTATCAACAGGATTGCAACATCGAAAACCTTAAAGGGAAAAAAGTAGCGGTTATCGGCTACGGAAGTCAGGGACATGCACATGCGTTAAACCTGCATGAGTCGGGTGTTAGTGTGGTTGTTGGCTTGTATGAAGGTAGTAAGAGTTGGGACGCGGCGAAATCTGCGGGCTTGGAAGTTGCGCTGGCTGCCGACGCTGTTAAGATGTCGCAGGTTATTATGATTCTTGTGCCGGATGAGCTTATGCCGGGGATTTTTGAAAATGATGTTAAGCCTAATCTTTCTGCGGGAGATTATCTGGTGTTTGCGCATGGGTTTAATATTCATTATGCGCAGATTGTGCCTCCTGCGGATGTTAATGTGTTTATGCTCGCGCCTAAGGGGCCGGGGCATACCGTTCGTAGCCAGTATCAGGAGGGTAAGGGTGTACCGGGGCTTGTTGCGGTTTATCAAAACCCCAGCGGCAATACGTTGGATGTTGCTTTGGCGTATGCGGCGGGTGTTGGCGCGGCTCGTGCCGGTGTTTTGGAGACTAC
>WQRQ01000112.1 GCA_009786685.1 Defluviitaleaceae bacterium | reverse complement strand
CTTCTCCGGCTCGGGCTTTACGGGCGGCGACACTGTTATGATTAGTGTCGTCCCCGAGAGCGGCGGCCCGCCGTTGTTGTTTGCGGTTGATGTTGCTCAAGATGGCACCATCAACACAGACAGAATCACCGGCCAACTTTCCGACGGCAACCATAGCGTTTCGGTAGGCACGAGACAAGGGGGTGCGCCCGTAGCACGGGGTATCCTACAGGTCGGATACACACCGGAGCCATCACCGGCTCCATCACCTGCCCCGTCTCCTGCTCCATCACCGGCTCCGTCACCGGCCCCATCACCTGCTCCGTCACCATCCCCGGCTCCGTCTCCTGCTCCACCACCACCGGCACCACCGAGTGGAGTCCGCGGAGTAGGTGCTACAGTGGTGCGTCGCGCAGCACCACCCGCAACACCCGCACAAAATCACAGCAGTATCCAGAGCCAGCTAAATGCAAATGCGGACAATATTATTTTAACTTTGCCCACCAATGTGTACGAAGTTAGATTGTTGGCAGATTCTTTAAGGCTGCTGCTTAATGCGGATTCTGAGCTAACACTGCAAAGAGGCGATATAAGATTGATATTGCCCGTAGCACTTATGAGAGAGATTGAGGGAATGGGCGACCAAAATCTCAACATCACCATAACGCCCACAGCAGCCACCCTAGCGGCGGCAGAAATAGAATTTAGGCTGGGCAACAGTGTGATAGGCGCGTTCCAATCACCGTTTAGAGTATCTGTAGATTTAAGAAGAGCAGATTTAAGCGGTGTGGTCAACACTCGGGACATCGTGGCAGTTAACGAGGCAGGCGAGCGTATCTTTGGTACCTTCGACCAATCGACAAGATTGTTTGTGTTTGAGGCAAACATACCGGGTCTGTTNACCGTTATCTACTCCCGTGGTGCAAGCACCGGCATTGCATTGATTTACGCCCCCGCAGCTACTCCACTAATGCGAGTTGTCATAGGTATGCCGTTTGGTGATGCCATACCTTTTATTGACGTAGCCGCAAACCGTACAATGGTACCCCTACGCGCTATAGCCGAAGGCCTAGGCGCAGAAGTAGACTGGAACGACGCAACCCGTACGGTAAGCATTACTCGCGGCGGCCAAACCGCATTTGTTACCATTGACGCACCGCTACCCGGTGGTATGGGAACGGCGGTAATCCAAAACGACCGTACCTTCGTACCCGTGCGCTATGTATCAGAAGTCCTTGGCGCAGAAGTCCGTTGGGATGATGTTAATTCTGTAGTATACGTTTACTAAAGTTAAATACCCTTGCACCTCAAAGGGCTGTAATAATCCTTTGAGGTGCGGGCGGTATAAAAAACGGCGGTGTATGGATGAAAACAAAAAAAACAAAGCCTAACTTAGACGAGCTTGCAAGCCGCCTGGACGCGCTGTATAAACGCGTAATTAAAAATACAGGCAACATCGCAATGATTCGAATAAAAATATTTATTTCTCTGGGCGAGCGAGACAAGCGTGCCGATGTAGTAGTAGGTATCGGCAACACGTCGGAGTTAGCGTATGAGCTAGCAAAAACCAAGGCAATCATACGTGCCAACTCCACAAAGCTAAATGCCGAATGGCTAAAGCTGGACATCGTTACCTTCGAAGATGTTATAAGCATGTCCGAATTTACAGAGCTGGCAAATAAAACAAGAAAATTTTATTTTAAATACGGAATTTCCTTCGACCACGATTATAAGCTTGCTGTTTTGCCGCACGAAATAAACGGCGCGGCATTGATAAAATATAACGAAACAGATAAATACACACTAAAAGCAAACGAGCGGATAGACAGCTTAGTCGGGATTTCGTGGGAGCAACTACCATATACCACAAAAAGCGAGTTTGATTTTAAAAGGTTTGACGCCCGTTTTCGAGAAACAAGAGAGCTTCCGATTAATTCCAAGTTGGTAAAGCCGCAGGCCTTTATAATATTTTCAACTACAAGTGCGTTTTGCGACGGCGCAGAAATCCACGACATAGACGAGCGAGAAATTTGCAATATGAGACGCAAAATAGATGCCAATGACCCCGATGCAATACTTGATGTAATAAATAAAAATGCAGAATACCTCGCAAATTCAATAAAGGAAGACGGTGAGTTTTTTTACGGCTGTTTTCCGACATACAACACAGTAATCAAAGGCTATAACGCTGCGAGGCACGCCCTCGGTATACTCGGCATCGCTGACGCCTACCTCACCACAAAAAATGAATCCTTGCTACCACCGCTAAAGCGCGCACGGGAGTATATGATAACAAAAATGATTCATCGTGTAGACGAGCGCGCTTACATTGTTGACTGGTTTAACGATGAAGAAATCCGATTGGGCGCGATTGGGGTCGCGGTGATTGCACTATGCCGCTGCATAGAGATTTTCGGCAAAGACGAAGACGGTGGCAAGTATGCAAAAATCGCACAAGAACTCGGTGAGGGCATTCTTCACATGCAAAACGCCGAAACAGGCCGGTTCTTCCATGTTTGGAAGTACCCCGACTTGGGCGAAGTTGACGAATTCAGAATCGTATACTACTCGGGCGAAGCAGCATTCGCACTTATGCGTCTTTATTGGCTCGACAATAACGAAAAATGGGTAAACAGCGTAAAAAAAGCCTTTGATTTCTTCCTCAAAAACGACTACTGGGAACACTGCGACCACTGGCTGGCCTATTGCACAAACGAGTTAACCGCCGTAGTTGACGACGACCGCTACTATGAATTCGGTCTTAAAAATGCCTTCCACAGATTGAAATTTTATGAAACACGCATAACAGCCTACCACACATTTTTAGAGCTGCTCGGCGCGGTATGTGTAATGATAAAAAATATCAAAGAGCGGGGAAAAGAAAAAATACTAACAAACTACGACATAGACAGGCTCTACCGCGTAATCCCCGTCCGCACCGACATGCAAATGAACTCAATCATGTTCCCGGAAACAGCGATGTACTTCAAATCACCCCAAACAGTACTTAACGGTGTATTCGTGAGGCATAACGTATTTAATGTACGAAACGACCATGTAGCGCATAACTTGTCGGGGTTTTGTTTGTTGTTAAATGAAATGCTAAGGAGAAATATAAATGCCTGATTATACAAATATTTTTTATGGAATAGCGTCAGAAAAAGCTGTAAACGAAAGAATCAACAAATGGATAGATGTTGCCGGACAACCAAACATTTTTGCAGAAAGTGAAACGAATCTAAAAAAACTTCCAAGTAAACTACTTGAAAAATACGAAGTAGTATCTTTAGATGAGGCACTAAAGCGTTATCCCGCTGCCAAGATATGGGTAACATATCGCAAGGCGGACAAAACCGCCAAAGCTATGGCAAAAAAGGTTAATCCCGAAAACATATACTTCTTGGAAGCCGACTTAGAGTACCGCAAAGGCTGTAGATATTTGGGTAAGTTTATAAGCTATCGTAGTAATAACTTTTCTCCTTGTTGCATAACCGGGCAAGCCCCAACAATAAAAACCTCCGGCACAATAAAAGAACGATTTGCACAGTGGCAGGAGTACACGACAAAGCTGGTTGATGATGTAAGGCGCAATAGACCTAACGATTGCGATAAATGCCATATGCTTAAAGGTGGATTCTATCGCAAATCAGTACAGTTAAATGAAATAAACTTCGGCTCAAACCAACCGGGAGATATCTGTAATTTTAGGTGTGTTTATTGTTTTTGCGAACACGCCTTAAAAAATCAAACAAATGACCAAAATGCATTATCTACGTATGAAATCTTATCACAAATCTCCGAAATGAAAGAGTTTGACCGAGAAGATTTCACCGTGCAGCTTGCAAACGGGGAATTTTGCGCATACAAACAATGTGACGAGATATTAGATATTCTGCTCAAAAATAAATGGAAAATAATCCTTGTTTCTAATTGTTCTATCTATAAAGAAAAGCTTGCAACATTAATTGAGAATGGTCGTGTAAAAAAAATAACAACTTCAATAGATTCAGGTACCGCTGACACATTTTTTAAGGTTAAGCAAAACAACGCATTTAACAGGGTATTGGAAAACCTCAGAAAATATCCTATTGAAAAAACACGATTAATAACAAAATACATTTTTATCGAAGGTCTTAATGACAATAAAACTGATATAGACGGGTTTTATAATATAGCAAAAGAATTTAATAGCGTGATTATGTTATCAAGTAATTTAAACGCTCCTTATACAAAAAATATGAGAGAGTTGGCTGCAAGGCTTGTAAAAAGAGCTAAGGCCGATGGTATTAAAGTGGATTGCAGCAGTGCTTATCTGTCACCAAAAGACGCAGAATATATTAACAAAATGGGGGGTAAGTAATGTCCGGTAGTGTTGCCTGTACAGCCTTTTCAGCGGATAAAAATAGAGTAGTTTGGCAAAAAGGTGATACTGATAAGAAACATGATGGTGGTCTGGGATTTCCTATTTTTGTGTATTATCTCCTTGACCTTATCAGAAAAGGAAAGCTGTCGTGGCTTGATAAAGTGACAGTAACTCAACGTGCGGCAGACCAATCAAACCAGCCGGGCGCATTAGGACTTACTGTACATGAAAAAGTTCCTTTATTAACACTTTTCAAAGTTGCGTTAATCAATAATTCTCCGGATGCCATCGTTGCACTTTCGAGTCATGTTAAAAAAATAAATAACTCAAAAAATAGCACAGTCAATGCATTAAGTAAGATAGGTGAGGGCTGGGGGATTCCAAGCGGTGCAATTAAAAATATAACCGGAAGGTTTTACGAGGAAAATCCACAATACTTTACTCAGGATATGTTGCTCAAAGTAGCGGTGCAACTATTATCTTTTGATTTAAATAACATGCTTATTCAAAAAAACGTGCAATGCAAAGATAAATATTATGAAACAGACAGCATATTGGAAACAACACCTATTACACGCTATCTGTCATATTCAACCGGGGAGTACATCAACACAATTTGCCTATGTGACTATGGAGACGAAGTCATATATTTTGTTGTATGCGGTGCAAAAACACATCTGGAGCGTGACCATCTTTTGATGGAAGCCATATTCCGTGTACGTGTTAAGGTATCGGAGCCTCATAGCAAATTTTTGTTTTTTGATGGTGATGGGGTAACCCTATTTGGAGATACCTACTGCGGCGAACGTTATACAAAGTGGCGTATAGTTAGAGGCATAGACGACCCCATCCAAAGATACGGCGATGCAGGTTATGCTTACTCTTTTGAAAAAGTCGCACCATTAATGTCAAGGAATTCTTTCAATATAGTAAACTCAGAATGCGTTCTGTCTCCGGTTTATGACCAAACACAGCAAACAGGCAAGTACATTGATTTTGTTTTGGGCGCACATCCGGAAAAAACAATTGCATGTTACAAACAAGTAAACATTAATGCCGTTATGCTTGCCAATAATCACGCTATGGATTTTGGAGCAGTAGGATGTAGACAAACAAGGCGATACTTTGAAGAAGCCGGATTAAACCCGATTGGTATAGGTAACAACATTGACGAGGCCGAGAAGCCGCTACTTCTGGAGTTTACGCAATCAGGGCGTAAAGTTATTATATTTAATGCATATTGCTATTTTGCAGAGAAGCGTCACAAACTGTTTAAGCATTATTGTTTAGGAGCAAATACAGGTGCAGCTTTTGGGACAAATTTACTTGAAAATCTTTCTTTGTGGCAAACAATATGCGCATATCGTAAAAAATATCCGGATGCGTTCATTATTTTCTCCCCGCATTGGTCAACTGATTTTAATACAGAGCATTTACATCTCCGACATATTGTTTCAAAGGCTGTTAATGCCGGAGCAGATATCATCATTGGACATGGCCCGCATATTCCTATCGGTGCCGAACATGTGAACGGGAAATTATGTATCTATTCAATAGGTAATTTTGTTTTCAATACAACCGGAATTGACTTAGATGCTTCCGGACAATCTCCTTACGGCATCGCCGCACAAATCTTATTTACCGGAAAGAAACCGGAGCTAAGATTGTACCCCATTTACGCTCACAATCTAAATACGTTTTTCCGGCCATACCCTGTAACCACAGAGAAGCAATATGATGAATTTTCGTCTTCTTTTATGGGACTGCATAAGTTTGAAACGAAAAAGGATGAGATTGGTTATTATCTCAGCAAGAGTTTTCCCGCCCTCTAGGGCAATTTAAACAGAGTGGTCTATATTTATATATTTTCCACAATATCCTTCGAACAAACGCCAACCGGAAACACTCGTCCGGTTGGCGTTCCTTTTTTGCTGCGTCACACCGTGGGGGTTTATTTTTCGCCTAATCGTGAGCGGAGTTTTTCAAGATTTTACATGGACACGCCCGCCGTGGGACGAAGCTGCGGGAATGAAACAGGAATTGCGTAAGTAGTTTTGATACAGTATAATTGCAAGCAGAAAATCGGTGTATATTAAGGAGATATTAATGGAATCACAACGCAAAGGGCAAGACCAAGGGCGTATCGTTGATACCCAGAAGAATCAAGATAAGGATGTTAGGCCTTTAATGAAACTCAACATTAAACTGCCGACAAACATACTGCGCTGCGTTTCGCCCACTTAATGCCGCCGCCGGAAGCCCACCGGGAGGGATTAGACGGTGGCCTGCAAAATATAACCCTCGGACATCTTTGGCTGTAGTCGGATAGGGCTTCATTTTATCCCCTACTCCGATTGCGGTCATCCACGAGCCACGATGCGCGCCTGTATAGCGTTCGTAGGTGAGTGGTGTTGCGATGTCTATTACATCAATGTTGCCTGCCGCTTGTGGATATTTTTCACACAAGGCTTGGCTTATTTGCTTGGCCAGGGCTTGTTTTTCTTCTTCGTATATACCTTTATCCTTTGCATTTTTCCAAAAATCATATGTGTCGTCTAAAAATGCCGTTGTGATGGCTGTGCCGCCTTTAGGCGCGTACCCCTCCCCGGCATAGCTGTTGAAGCTAAGATATTCTAATGTTTTGCCCGCGTAGGTTATAGGAGTGCTTAATTTCCATTCCGGTACTGTGGTTTCGGGCATTTCAGCACGAACGCCTATGCTGATAAATGTACATATCGTAGACTTTGTATTTTCCCTAAGTACCGCAATCCACGGGTCATCAAGAGGCTTTGAAAATAATTGGTTTATTGCCGATATAGTTTCTTGCGTCACTATTATCGCATCCGCAGTTAGGATTTTATCGTTTAAGGTTATGCCAACCGCAGTTCCGTTTTCGATGTTGACTTCTTGTACCTGTGTATTTAAAAGCAGGCTACCGCCTAGGTCGGTAAAGGTTTTTTCCATCCGTTTTACCATTGCCAAAGAACCACCTTCCGGGTATCCGCCGTCACCATTGTTTAGTGTGGAGAGTGTGAATATAAAACTACGCGCTTGATACTCGTCCGGCACAATACGCAGAAGCCGCCTAATACCCGGATGTGAAAATCGCATTATATATTCGTGGCAGGATAATTTACCCAGTCGGTTCATTTTAGGTAATGCGGGTAGCATTTTAAACATGAAGCCTAACGACATAGCTTTTGGGTTTGCCGCTTTAACACCTTTTATGTCGATAATGGGCATTTGCATTTTGGAAAGAGACTTTATATCTTTTACAAGTTGACGGATATGGGCTGCGTCCTCCGGCGCAATGGAAAGTAGGTGCTTTGCTGTTTTTTCAATATCTCTGTATAAGTAAATAGTTTTTCCGTTACATTCCACACTATTAAAATGGTCATGTAAAAATATCGGTACGCTATCATCTAATGCCCCTGTATCGCGCCAAATTTTATTTACTTCTGTTTTTGGGCTTGAACCCGTTAGCCAGTGCATTGCGCCTTCGAATAAGTAGCCTTTGCGCTTCCATGCGGTACACATGCCGCCTGTTATGCTGTGCTTTTCAATTAAGGTTACATCAAAACCGCTGCGCTTTGCATATATACCCGCAGTTAGCCCCGCAATACCTGCGCCGATTATTATGATTTTTTTGCTCATGGTTGGTTTTCCTTTGATTCAACTGCGATTCAATACCTCCGTCAATTGGTCTATAAGTATCAGGAATGAAAAATCCTATTGCGTACGCCAACCACGGGATTCCACAGTATATGGTTGTGTTCATCCCTAAAGCTTTCACTAACTTTATTTGCGTTTTCACCTAGCTGTCCCATCGGATACAGTATCAAATCCTGTTTTTCCTCGTTGTCCAAGAATGTTGCCAAGTCAACATTCTTTATACGACGCTGAATGCGGAGGGCAAACATTAGCATATTTTCAACATGGGCTTTATCCCGTTTGGTCATATATCACAACACCCTCCTCTTGTATGATTTTTTGTAAATTTGAGCCGATTTTTATTTCTCTTAACTCGTAAATATCAGAAGGTATCGGCAATACACTTGCAATATTGTGAATCCATGTAAATACATCTAATCCCTTTAGCACACCGTTACTGTCAATCACCATGTCGATATCGCTGGTTTCTACTTGCTCTCCCCGAGCATACGACCCAAACACTATAACACGCACTATAGGACTGTCATTAAGTATTGGTATTATTATTTTTTTTACCGATTCTATAGAATGTATCATCTNTACACCTCTATTCAGTATTTGAATCAATTACAACAAGATTGCGTAATAAAGTCAAGCAAAATCACCGCTTAAACCGCCGCTCCAGTTCCTTTTTTGTGATTTCTATAATCGTGGGGCGGCCGTGGGGGCATGTGAAGGGGTTGTTTAGCTCCAGTAGCTGCTCGATTAGGGCGTGGGCTTCGGATTCTTGTAGGTTGTCGCCGGCTTTTACTGCGGCTTTGCAGGCTGCCATTGCTATTATTTCGGTTTTGTGGGTGTAGGGGCTGTTTTTGGCAAAGCCTGCTTCGTCTATTTTGTCCAGTAATTCTGCGAAAAATGAGGAGGATAGAGGACCTTTCATCAGGAAGGGGACGGAAAGGATTTCGGGTGCTTCCGAGTTGTCGGAGATGTCGAAGCCAAAGCGTGAGAAAAGCTGCTTATTGTCGTGCAAAGCTTGCTTTTCGCGTGGGGTTAGGCGCAGTGTAATCGGGGTTAGGAGATTTTGCGCGTGTATGGTCTCGTCTTGGGCTTTTTGCAAAAATTCTTCGTATAGCACGCGCTCGTGGGCGGCGTGCTGGTCTATTACATAAAGTGAGTCGCCCTGCTGTACAAGCCAGTAT
>WQRQ01000111.1 GCA_009786685.1 Defluviitaleaceae bacterium | reverse complement strand
GGGAGGGGGCGCGTCGTCGGGGGGATGTGTTTCTTTCGGCGGCGGCGGTGTTTCGGGGGTTGGGGTAGGGGGTGGTTTTACTACCTGAGGCGGTATTTCTACATATATTTCGGTTGGAATTTCGGCGGTGTAATTATCTGCACTGCAAGCGACTGCCGCCACCAGCACGAATGCAAACAATGTTGCTAGCGAAAATATTTTTTTCATAAAATTGCTGCCTTTCTATAGGTCTTGCACGCTCATTTTTTCCATTTCGCGGCGTTGATTTTGGTTGCTTCTTACAATTTTGTAAATTATCAGCAATATGCCTGTTGGGATGTTAAGCAGTATAAGTGAGAATATTGCTGCGCCTACTGCGCCGGGGATAAATTCCCATTCGGATTCGGACACTAATACATTTACCCATTCGCCGTCTATATATTGGAGGTGGCTAAGGTTTGTTTGTGTAAATGTAATCATGTTTAGCGACACAATTACCGAAAGCATCAATGTAATAAACGGCAAAATAAGCCCGTACCATTTGCTTTCCCTCTTCGAAAGATAAGCTTGCAAAAATATCGTCACCGGTATAACTAAAAGCAAAACGAGTAAAAATATTATCCTCATCACAACGATTCCTGTTAACATTATCATTTGCCTCCTAATTTTTTATATTCTGAAATCAAAATCTTTGCGGTATCAAAGTCCAGCTTATCGTTAACCGCAAGCCGCTTAATAAGCGCGACATACGGCTCATTGGAGATGTCCTCGCTTATCTGAATTTTTTGGATTAGTTTGTCGAGGCGAAGGCGCACGGTGGGGTAGGTGACATTGTACTGTCGTGCGATTTCTTTTAGCGAGCCGGAGGCTTGCAGAAATTTTTTTATAAAGATAACGTCTTCGTCTTCTAGGTTTGCGAGCCAGTCGGGGATTACTTGTATTGCCATATCAGCCGTCCTTTCGTTTTGATTTTAACAATGTTAAGCATAAACTTTAATTATGTTAATGTCAATCACACGATTACCGATTACGCATTTTTACATACCAATTTTCCGCGCTAAGTTGGTTTTTTTGTCGTATTGTATATAATTACTTTGGCGAGGAGGGTTGTCCTGTGCTTATTATCGGAATCTGCGACGGTGACTTGGCCGTCCGTACTTTGCTAAGTGATTTTATCAAGCGGTATCGGGAAGAAACAGGCCTTACCGTCACGGTTTTGTCGTACGACAATGGAGAAAAGCTATTGCGCCATTATCCGCTGGAGATGGATTTGATATTTTTAGAAATCCCGTTTGCGCGGCTTAGCGGCATAGAAATCGCTCGGCGCATACGCGAAGCAGACGAGCATGTAAGCATAATTTTTCTCACGACGATGCTAAGCCACGTACTGGAGGCCTACGATGTCCGCGCCGACAACTATCTTCTAAAGCCGTTAAGATATACGCGTTTTCTGAAAGAAGCAGAAGCAGCACGAGCGCGGCGCGGCCAAAACAGATTCCTCATAGAAAACAATGACGACGGCGTGTACAAAATCTACACAAAAACCATTCGCTATATAGAAACAGACGGCAGAAAAACAAAAATCCACTCGGCAAGCGACACATGCATAAGCTACAAAACCATGAAAGCCCATGCCGAGGTGCTTTTCGAGCCGTATTTTGTGCGATGTCACACGGGCTTTATCGTTAATCTGCTTTTCTTCGAAAAGCTGGAGCAAAACGACCTTTTGCTAATCACAGGCGAAAAAATCCCCGTAAGCCGACAGCGCAAACGGGAAGTTTTAAACAGAATAAAGTCACTCTACGAAAACGAGGTAAGCCCATGAAAAAATTTAGAGAAAAATACGACACAATGGTCTGGGCGGTAAAGCTTGCGTTAAAAATTAATGCAAAGATATTTTATGTGCTGGGGTTTATCAGCATTGTGATTTCTGTTTTGCCTGCGGTTGCGTTGCATTTTAATCGTGAGACCGTGGCGATTCTTTCGGATTTTATTGCCACGGGGGTGGGAGAGTTTGCCGATGTGCGGTTTGCGATTTTGGCATTGGGTATTGTACTTACTCTTGTGGGGCTTTCTAATCGGCTTAACCGCGACATGTTAAACATGCTCATGCACGACAGCTACTACTACGGCATGTTTGAACATCAAATGGACTGCTACGAAAATATTAGCCTAAAGGCGCGTATGAACAGTAAGTTCCAAGATGATTTGTATGCGACCATGTGGCGGCAGGGGCTTTCCAATGTGATGTCGGAGGGTCTGATGTTTGTGTCGCGGATTACCGGCGTTACGGCACTTTTGGTGGTTGCGGTGCAGGTTTCCGGCGTTATTTTTTGGGTATCGCTGGCTTATATTATTCTTATTTTGATTTTAACCCTTGCCTTTGCCGATAAATTTTTTTGGGATTCTCAGGAGTATCACAGGATTAATCGCCTGCAAACCCATTATCAGGACTCCTCAATGTCACAGGGGGTCGCAAAAGAAATGCGCGTATACGGTCTAAAAGATGAGGTGCTTTCTCGCTGGGAAAAAGCGTATTCCGAGGTGGAAAATTTTCATCTAAAGCGCGCAAAAGATAAAGGGCTGTTTGGCTTTGCACTAAGCCTCGGATTTTACTTATTTATCATTGGGATGATTGGGTACAGTATTTTACAAGTTGCGGGCGGGTATATGACTGTAGATATCTTCCTTATGCTGTACGCGCTTGGGTTAAGTCTTAACCAAATGACCCAAACCTTATCGGACTGCTTTATTGAAATAGACGACGCAATATATTTCCTCACAATCCAGCGCAAATTTATCCAGTCCATTCCGGAAAATTCCAAGGACTGGGAAGAAGGCTTTACACCGGCGGATGAGGAAATTGTTTTCCGCGCAGAAAACATGTGTTTTTCCTACGACGATGAAAAGGACGTTTTGCACGACCTCACCTTCTCAATAAAAAAAGGCGAAACAATCGCCCTTGTAGGGCTTAACGGCAGTGGGAAAAGTACCCTAGTAAAATTACTTATCGGCCTGTTTGAGCCAACATCTGGCGACCTGCGATTCTACGGCAATCCTTACGACGACAAAACCCGCGGCGGCATTATGAAACGCGTTGGCATGTTTTTTCAGGATTTTCATATTTTCCACGCCACCGTCCGCGAGAATGTCGGTTTTGGCGACCTAAAAAACCTTGGCGACGAGGAAAGGGTGCGGGCGGCATTAGAAAAAGGCGACGCGACACACATTGTAGAACGCTTTGAAAAAGGGCTGGAGCAATGGCTGCAAAAGCATGTAAAGCAAGACGGCGTATGGCTGTCGGGCGGCGAACGCCAACGCTTCGCAGTATCCCGCGCCCACATGAGCAGCAAGGAAATCCAAATCTTCGACGAACCCGCCGCCGCCCTCGACCCCATCGCAGAGATGAAGCAATTCCAAGCCATACACGAAAAAATCCAAGGCTCAACCGCAATTTTAATAAGCCACCGAGTAGGCTTTGCACGCCTTGCGGATAGGATTTTGGTGCTGGATGATGGTCGGCTTGCCGAGGACGGCACACATGAGGACTTAATGAACAAAAACGGAATCTACGCTAATTTTTTTAATGAGCAGGCGCAGTGGTATCAGTAGAGGAGGTGACAAACGATGGATAAATTAAAAATACTACTTAAAGCACTTGTTGTGAGCGTAAAAATAAAAGGTGCGTTTTCTATTTTTATTAGCTTGCTGGGGTTTCCGGCGGCGTTGCTTCCTATTTGGTTGGCAATGTGGCTTAGGGATTTGACGGATGAGTTGCAGTTTTTGGTGGGGCTTGGTGGTGAGGGTGACGCCTCGGCTGCGCTCACGATTTTCGGTGGAATTGTGGGCTTGTATGTGGCGCAAATGCTTATCACCGCGATTTCTCAATATGTAGCCAAGGTGGACGAGGAAAAAACGCGCACGTATATCCGTCGCACGATTTTGCGTCATAAATGCGAGGTGCGATATAAATACATCGAGAATTTCGACGATTTCCAAAAGCGGATTTCCTTCGCGGAGGAATACGCGGGCAATACCATGGCGGCCAGTATGGGGCGGTTGATTTCTATTTCGCAGTTATTTGTTACATTTGTGGCGGCGTCGGTTGCGCTTTGGGAGATTAGCTGGATTATCGTGGTTGTGTTGTATGCTACGAGCTTGCCCGCCGCTATTTTATCGTATTTGCAGCAGGATGAGACATTTCGGCAGCGGTCTAAGTGGATGGAAGAAAGCCGCCTTGCCATTTTGTATTACAACCTGCTTGCGGGCGGCACATGGATGTTTACCGCAATCCAAGAAATCCGTCAC
The DNA here is from genome assembly GCA_009786685.1 of Defluviitaleaceae bacterium. Classification (GTDB taxonomy): domain Bacteria; phylum Bacillota; class Clostridia; order Lachnospirales; family WQUN01; genus WQVC01. The sequence goes on along the minus strand of WQRQ01000111.1, from coordinate 5,117 downwards.
GGCGGGCTGTTTGACTATCTGAAAGCACGTTGGCGTGCCATCGTGGACGAGTATTTGAGCAAAAAAAATAAATTGATGAGAAAGCATGTTACCTACAACACCGCCGCCGATTTTTTGCGCAGCGTGGTTTATATCGGTATTTTGATGATAACCGCGTGGCAAATTTACCAAAATCCGGCGATTGGGTTGGGTGCATTTGCGCTGGTTTACGCGCTTTCCGGGCAGTTGCAGACCGTGACGGCAAATACATTTGTGGGCGTGATGGTGCTTGCGCAGGATATCCCTTATATGAAGGAGTTCTTCTATTTGGAAGAACTCGAACGCGAGCCTTCCAACGACGTAAAGGAAATCCCGTCGGGCGAAATCGCCCTTGACGGCGTAGATTTTTCTTACCCCGATTCCGAGGAATTCGCGCTGAAAGACATAAGCCTAAAAATAAAAGACGGCGAAAAAATAGCCATAGTAGGCGAAAACGGAAGCGGCAAAAGCACGCTGATAAGCCTGCTATGCGGAATGCACGAGCCAAAGCGCGGTAAAATAAAAATAACGCGGAGCGCGGTATCGGTGGTGTTCCAAGACTTTGCGCAGTACGAAGCCACCATCCGCGAAAACATAACCGTCTCCGACAAAGCCCGCAAAGCCACCGACGAAGAAATCATGGAAATGCTCGAAAAAATCAATGTAAGCGACGTGGTAGACCTTCGACCAAATGGCCTAAATGAAGAAGTAGGCGCGTTTTCTGACAAAGCAAACAATTTATCGGGCGGGCAGTGGCAAAAGATTTCGCTGGCTCGCGCCGCGTATAAAAAGGACGCAAAAATAATGATTTTGGACGAGCCGACCTCCGCTCTTGACCCCATTGCGGAGGCGCAGCTTTACAAAAACTTTGCGGAGCTGACACATGACAAAACCACAATTCTAATCTCCCACAGGCTGGGAATAACCGCCGTAGTAGACCGCATTCTCGTACTAAAAAAAGGCCGCCTTATAGAAGACGGCACTCATCACGAGCTAATGGAAAAAAACGGACACTACGCCGAGATGTACAACGCGCAGGCACAGTGGTATATGGAGGAAGCGGTGTGATGTGTTATAATTAACATGAGGTGATTATTGTGGATACTAACACGAAGTAAATTCACCATAATCCATATGTTGTCCTCCTCTGTACTTGCAATCACTCCTTCTTCGAAAGCCAATAAGCGAAAATAAAACACGCGCAGCCTGCAATCAGCGCAATCGCGCTCGTAAAATCAAACCAAATCCCGGGAAATAAAATCAACAACGACCCCACCACAAATCCTAAAATCGCAAAATAAAGTGTTTGAGAAAATTTCTCAAGCATTTTTTTTGTTAGCGCGATTCCTGCCAGTACGCCGAGTACCATGCTTACGCCGAAGACTGCGAGGAGGATTATGTTTAATGCGGCTACGGATTCTATATAGATTGTATAAATGCCAAAGACTAACATCATAAGCGAGCCGCCTACGCCCGGGATTAGCATTGCCATAGAGCTGCAAAAGCTTGCGAAAAATATCCATGATAAATTTGCGGGTGTTGACCCGCCGATTTGTTCCAGCGTATTATTGGCCGCCATGTCGCCGCCGAAAAATGCTAAAAATACCATAAACAAAAATGCGGCAACACATGCGGCTACATTGTGCACTCGTACTTTTTCTGTCGTCGCTTTTTTGAAAACCAGTGGCACACAGCCCAAAATTAAACCGATAAACATAAAGCTTACCACTTGCTCGTGGTTTTCAAACAAAAACATCATAAAATTGCTTATGCTTAACAGGCCAAGACCCCAGCCGAGTAAAAATGAAATTATACCGAGTGCGTTTTTCTTTGCGTATTCTATTCCTATGGAATTGAAAAAATCGTCGTATACGTTTAGCAAAATTGCAACCGTACCCGCGCTTACGCCGGGGATTGGGCTTCCCAGCCCAAAGATTGCGCCGTATAAAAATGCTTTTATTAATTTTTTCATGTTTAAACGCCGCCTTTCAATTCTCATTCTACGCCAACAGGATATTTTTTGCAAAATTACCCATAATAGGTATATAATATAGTAAAAATTTCAAAGGAGAAAAACATGGATAAGACAAAATTAGAAAAATACGCGGCATTGCTCGTACGCTCGGGCGGAAACGTGCAAAAAGGGCAATTTGTAATGATAACAGGCTCGGTAGATAATGCGGTTTTTGTGAGAATGGTGCAAGAGGCGGCCTATGACGCAGGAGCGTCCGAGGTAAGAATTGACTGGATTGACGACCAAGTTAACCGCACAAACTATCTGCGTGCGGCCGCTGAGATTTTTGACGAGTATCCGCAATGGCGCGTTGACAAGCTAAAGGAACAAGATGATAAAGGTGCGGTTTATCTGCATGTACGGTCTTCTGACCCCGACGCGCTTGCGGGTGTGGAAGCCGATAGGCTAAAACGCTTTGCAAAAGTATCGGGCGAGGCCACAAAAGAGCATAGAAAGCTCACCATGGGAAGCTTTCGCAGGTGGAGCATTATTGCGACGCCTTCTGTTGCTTGGGCAAAGAAGGTTTTTCCGGATTTATCGGAAGCCGACGCCGTGGAAAAACTATGGCAGTACCTCCTGAAAGGCGCACGCGCCGACGGCAACGACCCGATTGCCGACTGGGCGGAGCATAAAAAATCCTTCGACGCCCGTTTGAACTACCTCAACGAAAAGCAATTCGACGCATTAAAAATAAAAACAGGTATTGGCACAGATATTACCCTTGGCCTCGCAAAAAGGCATATATGGGAAGGCGGCGGCGACGTTGACAAAGACGGAATCCCCTTCCTGCCCAACATGCCAACCGAGGAAATTTTCACAATGCCCGACCGCCTGCGTGCAGATGGCCGCGTGGTTGCGTCCATGCCTCTTTCTTATAATGGCAACCTAATCGAAGGCTTTGAAATGACCTTTAAAGACGGCAAGGTAGAAAAATTTAGCGCGAAAGCAAACGAAGCCGCCCTCGCAAACATAATAGAAATGGACGAAGGCGGCAGCCGCCTCGGTGAAGTCGCAATCGTTTCAAATTGTTCGCCCATCGGCCAAATGAACACGCTTTTCTACAACACGCTTTTCGACGAAAACGCCTCCAGCCACTTTGCACTCGGCAAGGCCTATCCGAAAAATATCGAGGGCGGCGACAAGCTCTCCACCGAGGAATTTATTGCCGCAGGTGGTAACGACTCGCTGGTGCATGTAGACTTCATGTTTGGCACATCCGACATGAATATCTGGGGCATAGCCGCAGACGGCACAGAAACGCATTTTTATCAAGACGGCGAATTTGTATTTTAAAAATGGGGTGAGTAATAATGAATCCATTTGAAAGAATAAGCCACAATGCAGATATAATGGGTGGGAAAGCTTGTATCGCAGGTACTAGGATTACGGTTGGGATGTTGCTTATGCAAATTAGTGAGGGTGTATCGTACAGCGAGTTGTTGCAAGAATATCCACACTTAACAGAAGCCGACATTGCGGCGGCATTGCGGTATGCTGCGTGGGCTGTAGGCACTAAAGAAGAAATGATAATACCTGCATGAAAATCTTATTGGATATGAACATCCCATTAAAATATGTAGACCTTTTAAGAGATAAAGGCGTGGAGTGCGCACGGTGGTCTGATATCGGGTCGGCAAATGCCGCCGACCCCGAAATCATGTCATATGCTCGCAATAATGATTTCATTGTTATGACATGTGATTTGGACTTTAGTACAATATTGTCGGTGACGCATGAGCTAAAGCCAAGCATTGTACAAATACGCGGTGCGATATTAAATGCAAGCACATATGTAGATGTAATAGTGTCTGCGTTGTTGCAGTATGAAAAAAACCTTAAAAAAGGTGCAATTTTAACTATTAGTGATAAACGCGCAAGATTGCGACTTTTACCCGTGTGATGAGGATGTGATATTATATGCTAAGACATATCGTAATGTGGAATTACAAGGCAGGGTTGTCGGAGAGAGAAAACAAAGCAAACGCCAAGGAAGTAAAATCCCGACTGGAAGCATTAAAAGGGAAGATAAAAGAAATCGTTGAGATGAAGGTTTACATAAATGAACTTTCGTCGAGCAATATGGATATAATCTTTGACAGCGTATTCGAAAATGAAGAAACAATGTCCGCCTACAAGATTCATCCCGAGCATGTGAAAATTTCGGAGTTTATAAGCTCTGTTTTGCAAAACAGAACAGTTATTGATTATTATGAGGAGTGATTAATTATGAAATACCAAACCGTAAATCAAATCCGAGATAAATTCTTGGATTTTTTTGTTGGGAAAGGCCACCATGTGCTGCCGAGTTTTCCGCTTGTGCCGCAGGGGGATAAAAGCCTGTTGCTAATCAACTCGGGCATGGCTCCCATGAAGGCATTTTTTACCGGACAGGAGAAGCCGCCGAGTGCGCGGGTTGCTACTTGTCAGAAGTGTATCCGTACGATTGATATTGACGACGTGGGTAAGGACGCTCGGCATGGGTCGTTTTTTGAGATGTTGGGTAATTTTTCTTTTGGCGATTATTTTAAAAAGGAAGTTATCCCTTGGGCTTGGGAGTTTTTGACCGAGGTTATGGGGATTCCTGCGGATAAGCTTTCTATTTCGGTTTATGAGGAAGACGACGAAGCTTACGCTATTTGGCATGATGTTGTGGGAATTCCGGCGGAGCGGATTTTTAAGCTTGGCAAGGACGAAAATTACTGGGAGCATGGGGTTGGGCCTTGTGGACCTTGCTCGGAGATTCATTTTGACAGGGGCGTGGAGCGTGGGTGCGGCTCGCCCGATTGTACCGTGGGCTGCGACTGCGACCGTTTTATGGAAGTCTGGAATCTCGTGTTTACGCAGTTTGAAAAAACGGAGGGCGGTGAGTATTTGCCGTTGGCTTCTACTAATATAGATACGGGAATGGGTTTAGAGCGGCTTGCGATTGTTTTGCAGGACGCGGATACGATTTTTGATATTAATAATATAAAATCGGTGCGGGATAAGGTTTTGGCCATGGCCGCTGTGGAGGCTAAGGGCGACGCTTTGGTATCGGCTAATATTATCGCAGACCATGTGCGCAGTGTTGCGTTTATGGCGGCGG
>WQRQ01000110.1 GCA_009786685.1 Defluviitaleaceae bacterium | reverse complement strand
CTAACTTCTAATATTTCTTTAAACGCCTCCGGCGATATGTTTTGCCTGGCTTTAGATATGGCTTGTTGGCTGATTCTTTCTTCTTTATCTTGTATCTCCATGTACCTATCAAGTTCTATTTGTACGGCCTTTTTTACCATGTTCAACAAAAATATTACTACGCTTGTAAATCCCATCTTACGACTCCTTGTGAAATGCTTCCGTCTTCTCCTGTGCCGTTCCTTGAATGTTTTATCTTGCAGTAAAAACCTTAAACCCATTAGCGTTTTTTCTATTAACTTTTTTTCATTATGTTCATCCTTTCTTGTTCTACTTTAACATACTTTTGCTTAAGTTGTTGGCATTGAGCGTCAAACAGAGGCGCGTCTGTTTGACGCTTACACCATTACACAAAGAGGAGAAACAACAAATGTAATTATCAATTCACCTCTCCCAAATGGTATGGGTACACCACTAAACGTAAACGGCATTACATTTGTGCCTGTGCGCTATGTATCTGAAACAACAGGCGCAACAGTTCGTTGGGATGGCGCAAATAACGCAGTCTATATTTATCAGTAAACCCCAAATTTAATACCAAGCTGAAAGCGACTTGTGATAAAAATTGCAAGCCGCTTTTTTTATTCGGTTGCAACAGGCGCGGTATTACAATAAAATGGGGTAAAATTTTGAAACGTTTGCAGAATACAAGGGGTAAATAGATGCAACAAGGGAAAAAAGAAAAAAACCAAGGCGGCGGTATGTCCTTCGGGCGGCGGCCGGGAATGCCCGTGGAGAAGGCCCAGGATTTTAAAGGCGCGATGAGGCAGCTTTTTACGTATCTTGGTGCGGAAAAGGGTGTGATGGCGGCTACGGCTGTTGTTGCGGTGGCGGCTACGGTTATGGGTGTGCTTGCGCCGAGGGTGCTTGGTACGGCTACGGATGAGATTGTTTCCGGGTTTATGCGGATTTCGCAGGGGGTTGGCGGATTTGATTGGGACGCCATCGGACAGATTATGCTTATCATGGTCGGATTGCATTCGCTTAATATAATTTTTAACTATGTGCAGGGCTATATTATGGCGGGGCTTAGTATGCGCATTACGTACAAATTGCGTACGCAAATTAGCGAAAAAATCCACCGCCTTCCGTTAAAATATTTTGATAAAAATTCGCACGGCGACGTGCTTTCGCGGATTACTAACGACGTGGATACCCTCTCCAACACGCTAAACTCTGGGCTTTCGCAAGCCTTGATGAGCGCGGTGCAGGTGGCGGGTATCATTATTATGATGTTATCCATGAGCCTGCCGCTTACGCTGGTGGCCATGACAATATTGCCGCTTTCGGGCATATGTATGGGAATCATCGTAAAAAAATCGCAAAAATATTTTAAGGCGCAGCAAGAAAATCTCGGCAAACTCAACGGCCATATCGAGGAAATGTTCACAAGCCACGTGATTGTAAAGGCCTTTAACGGCGAAAAAAACTCCGTCTCGGAGTTCGACAAGCATAACCAAAGGCTATACCACGCAGGTTGGAAGGCTAACTTTCTGTCGGGCATAATGATGCCGATTATCAACTTTATCAGTAACCTTGGCTACGTTGCAATCGTTGTAATCGGCGGTGCTTTCGCGCTTAGCGGGCGTATGACTATCGGTGGGATTCAGGCGTTTATCCAGTATACGCGGCAGTTTGGACATCCTGTTTCGCAGCTTGCGGGCGCGGCCAGTGTTTTTCAGCAGACTGCGGCGGCGGCGGAGCGGGTTTTTGCTTTTCTTTCGGAGGGGGAGGAAGAGGAAACCGCAGAGGCTTCGCCTCCGCACCTCCGCGAACTTTTTGAAAAAAGTTCGACAAAAACTTTAGCATTTGAGGGGCGGGTGGCTTTTGAGAATGTATTTTTTGGATATACGGACGATAAAATTGTGATTCGTGATTTTACTGCTGCTGTGGAGCCGGGGCAGAAAATTGCCATTGTTGGGCATACGGGTGCGGGTAAGACTACTATTGTAAAGCTGCTTATGCGGTTTTATGATGTTACATCGGGTAAAATTTTGGTGGACGGTGTGGATATTAGGGATTACTCGCGGGATGGCCTGCGCTCGCATTTTGGGATGGTTTTGCAGGATACTTGGCTGTTTAATGGCTCTATCGCTGATAATATCAGGTACGGTCGGTTAAATGCTACCGACGAGGAGGTTAAAAATGCCGCAAAGGCTGCACAGGCGCACCATTTTATCCGCACCTTTCCCGATAGCTACAAAATGCAAATTAACGAGGAAGCCGATAATATTTCCGCAGGGCAAAAGCAGCTTTTAACAATTGCGCGGACGATTTTGGCCGACCCGGATATTCTTATTTTGGACGAGGCGACAAGCAATGTGGATACGCGTACAGAGGTGCAAATTCAGCGAGCAATGGATAATCTGATGAAGGGGCGCACATGCTTTGTAATTGCCCATCGCCTATCTACCATACGCAGCGCAGACATGATACTCGTAATGCATGAGGGCGATATCGTAGAGCAAGGTACGCATGAGAGCTTGCTTACAAGCGGCGGCGTATATACGCGGTTGTATAACAGTCAATTTGATGTAGTGGAATAGGGGCTTTAATTACCCGTTTCAGTATTGACGCGTAATGTATAATCCGCTACAATTCGAAACATGGAGCAATAAACTGGACAGGTGAGGGAACACAATGTCTAACATGGTGGTACGTACAAATGTATTTGCCCTAAATGCACACAGGAATTTGACTAATGTGGGGCTTAGTCAGCGGACAGCGGCACAAAGACTTTCTTCGGGCTTCAGAATCAACAGTGCGGCAGATGATGCCGCAGGGCTTGCTATTTCCGAAAGTATGCGTGCGCAAATCCGTGGATTGGACCAGGCGAGCATAAATGCCCAGGACGCCGTAGGGCTAATCCAAACTGCGGAAGGTGCGATGGCTACCGTAAGCGATATGGTTATCCGTATACGCGAGCTTTTGGTGCAAGCTTCCAATGATACATATACATCTGCACAGCGTGGCATGATACAAGTAGAAATAGACCAGCTTATGCAGGAAATCAACGACGTTACATTTCGTACGGAGTTTAATACACGCACGCTTTTGGCAGGCGGGCTTACGGGCGGCGGCGGGCAAACATTTCCTATTTCGTTGCAATGGAAATTATTTGACCAAGCGCGGGTGGTAGGCATAGCCACCGACCGTGGCACGCTACAGCCAAACAACCGCAACGAAAACAGTAAGCGACAGGACATAATAAATTTACAAAACGAGTTTAATGGTTTTCTCAAGGGTGTGGCAAACAGGCAAATAAACGCAGGGATTTTAAACCGCAGCGATTTCGATTTTAACTTTATGCATTTATCATCCTTTGAGCCGCTAAACGCCAATACGCCTGCTTCGTCGGAAGGAAATATAAACATACTGCAATCAAACGGGCTAACCGGCTCCGAAGTCCAGCAGCTTAGAAGCCTAACCAACCGCCTAAACAACGCGGTACAAGAAGCCGTACGGACTGCATTTGAAATCTACGAGATAACAAATGACCAAATCCGAGCATTGGGCGGCCGCGCCGCAAGCAACAACGACGGTACAAATGTTTTTATAAACGCGGCAATGGATGATTGGTTTATTAATCATTATTTAAACTGGGAGCAGCTTTATTCCGGCGGAGAAGCTTATTTTACGTGGTATCAGGGTGGCTTTGACGCCGACGGCAGCCCAAACCCGCTAAGAAACAGCGCGTTTACCGAACTCTATCCCGAAGGCAGAAACGGTGCATCGGAGTCACTTTGGCATGTCGTAATGTTTACGGGCATGGGAATGGGCATATATCCGGGGGTTAGCCCCTTTGACGAGATTGTCGAAAACATATTTAACATACAGGCAAATGTTACATCCACGGAGCCTACCGATACCCCGGAAATGGCGTATCTAAACCGTGCCTTTAGGCTGCTTGTCGGCTTTGAAATGAAGACGGGTGAGCGGGTTGCCGCACATACCGACTTGCGCATTCCGTATGCGCAGCAAACGTCGCTAACCTCTTTTTCTGCCGCATGGGAATCCGAAGCAGCCGCACGTCGCTCATTAATGGCGATAAACCATGCAATCGGCGCAAACAATTTTATATCCGGCTCGGTATATCCCCAGCTTGGCGCGCTTATAACTTTGCGGGACAGCATTATGGCGATTACGCCGCCATTTACCCCGGGAAGCCCCGCTATGACGGCTCTTAATGCCGCCGGTACTGCAATAGCGACACTTAACGGAATGGCTATCCCGCCACCTGTACCCGCAGGCGTCCCTGCCGCGCTGTGGAATACTGTATGGGGGCAATTAAACAGTGTTATTAGTAATGCAAACGCTCATAACATTATCGCCGCAAGCAATGCATATTTTGCAAATACTCCTGCTCTTACCGCGCTGGCAGGACTGCCTTCGATTAGCCCTGCCGCGGCTCTGCCTGCGACTGTTATAAATGCAATCACTGCTGTAGGCGGCGTAATTACCGGCTCTCCCGGTGTTGGTTTAAATATTCCGCCGTTTAATGTAATTACGCCTTCTTTAACCGACTCCGGGGTCGCAGGCTTACCCCTTATAGGGCCTACCCCAAGCCCGCCGCTTCCTGCGGTTTTAGGTACACCCACAAACGCCGACCCTCCGGGCATACCGGCCGCAGGCTCTATAGGTGGATTACCCACCGTTCCCGGCTCAAGTGCTGTTAACTATGTATCTGCAAGACAAGCCGCGACCAATCTGGTAAACGCCCATACGCTTTACACAAATAATCGTATCGCACTGCTTAGCGTCCCCACCGCTCCTATTACAGCGGGCGCACCAAACCCTGCAATAGAAGCCGTACGCCAAGCCGCTCAAAACCTGCGCGGGATTTTGCCCATGCCTGCCGCTTTAAATGTAGTAATCAACACCGCTATAGGTGTAGGAAACAATGCCGGTGCGTACGGCGCACTTCGCGCCGCAGAAGCTAATTTTCTGGATTACACACATCCCAATTATCAAAACCAGGCGGTATTTAACGCTGCCGTTAATGCTTTTAACGCAGCCATCGTCAACGTGACTACAAACGCAAACGCAACAGTATCAAATCTTTACACCGCATTCCAAACCGCTGCCACCGCCGCGCATACTGCCACTACAAATGTGTTTGCAAGCACCATAAACAGCTTCCGAACAGCAGCAAATAATGTAATAACCGCTACTGTTAACGCCCGCACAAATGCAAATATGACCGCATACAATGCCGCATTAGTTGCATATGCCCACGCAACCCGCGCCTTGGATACCGCTATCCATGCCGCAAACAACTCCGTAGAAGCAAATGCGTGGGAATCACTTTCTGCGATAATTGTCCCTTCCGTCCCCGGCCCGCCGTGGCCTGTGTTAGCCCCCGGCCAATCGCCTTTCCCCGGTATCTCAAACCCACCAAGCCCGCAGCTTACCCGCTCCGATGTAGATTTTGATTCGCCTGTTGCCGCCGCCTATATCGCCGCACGCAACGCGCTTGCCGCATTTTCTCCCGGCCCCGGGCAGGCTCATAATCTGCCAATGGTTTTTCCTCCTGTATCGCCGCCGACGGTAAGGACAACACCGCCACGTTCTACTACGTTACCGGCTCCCGCTTCGCCACAAACGGCGGCTGCACCGCCGCTTTCTACAGGTACGTTGCTTTCACCGTCGCCTATTCCTCCGTGGACTGCTCCTGGCACTAATGCCCTCGCAAACACCGCAGTAAGTACCGGCGGCACTACAGTAATCCGAGGTGCCTCGGGTCAGTTGTATCGCTCCATGATGGAAGCCAAACAAGCCGAATCCACCCCCTTCGACATCCCGCGCTACGGCTTTGTATCCCGCTTGGAAAGCTTGTTAGACAAGGCTCTGGGAGCGTTCGGCACGGTAAACCTCGAAGGCAATGCCATGTGGTTTCAAACAGGCGCGAATGTAATGCAGGGTACAGTTCTCCAGCTAAAGGGAATGCACACAGGTATTCTCGGTGGCGGCAGGGGCGACCTTTCGCTGCTCATTGACGCCCGAGAAAGCAACGGAATCCACATCTCCGAACAACTCGAAATTATCGACCGCGCCGAAGGCATAATAAATTCCCAGCGCGCCCAGCTTGGCGCAGTTCAAAACCGCTTGGAGTTTACACGCCAAAGCGTAGACATTTCCTCCGAAAACCTAAGCACGGCAGAATCCCGCATACGCGACACAGATATGGCACTGGAGATGATGAGGTTTACACAAGCGCAAGTTCTGCAACAAGCAGGGATTGCCATGCTTGCACAAGCCAATCAATTGCCGTCGGCCATATTACAGCTTTTGCAATAAAAAAATTTCTCCAAAAAATTATTTTTCCAGCGAAGCAAGCCCTTTTATCAATATTTCAACCGCAAAATCAAAGGATTCCTGTACCGGAACAGGGTCGGAAAAGCAATTGTTTTTGTCGATTGAACAAAACCCCTGCAAAAAACTACGGAACATTCGGCTTGCGTGGATTTTTTCGTTTTCTCCCAGGTTGTACCCGGCTAAAATCATTGCAACAAGCCGAGCAAGGTCGTCGGTTGTTTGTTCTGCCTCTTGTGAGCTGTTGCGGTTTAGCCACATCATAGCATCAAACACGCCGGGGTTAGCCATTATATAATCACGATATGATTTACACATGGCTCTTACCGCCTCGTCACCGGATTTTCCGATGGCGGACATTGCTACAGAATTACCAAGTTGCGACCAGCCATAGAGCATGACAGAATTTCGTAGCTCATCAAGCCCTTGTATATGGTTATACAAAGATGGTGAGCGGATGCCCAGTTCTTTTGCCAGCTCTTTGAGTGTCACCTTCTCAAGACCGTTTTTGTTAGCCATGCCGGCCGCTACTTGGGTTATCATTTGTTTGTCAATCTTTGCCATAAGGGCACCCCCGAAACTAATGGCTCTACATTTATAACTAACTTGGTTAGTTTTGTCAAGACAAATTTTGGCTTAACTCGACTTAATCTAAAATTCGTCGCGCACGTAGCTGCCCGCACGCCGCATTTATATCCCCGCCAAGGCTTCTGCGAATGGTAACGGGGGTATTTTTTTCTTGCAAAATCGCTGCAAATTTTTCTACCTCACGGCGTGGGGTAGGGGAGAATTCGGAGCGGGCTTTGTTTATAGGAATTAAATTTACATGGCACAAAATACCCTTCAGCAGCTTGGCCAGTAATTTTGCGTGCTGCACGCTATCATTTAATCCATGAGCCAACGCGTATTCAAAGGTTAGACGGCGGCCTGTTTTTTCGGCGTAGTGGCGGCAGGCCTGCATTAGCTCCGCAAGCGGGTAGGTTTTTGCTATCGGCATTAGCATTTCGCGGGTTTCGTCGGTGGGCGCGTGCAGAGAAATCGCAAGGGTGATTTGCAGCGTACGCTCGGCAAGCTCATAGATTTGCGGCACAAGCCCGCATGTAGAAACGGTTATGTTGCGCTGGCTAATATTTTTTCCTTTGGGATGGCTGATTAGCTCCAAAAATCTCAGGGTCGCGTTGAGGTTATCCAGTGGCTCGCCACAGCCCATAAGCACAATGTTTTTTACGTCTTCGCCCGCATTATAAACCTGCGCCAAATACTCCCCCGCCGTTAGATTCCGCTGAAACCCCGACTCCGCGCTTGCACAAAACCTACACCCCATTTTACACCCCGCCTGTGTAGAAATACATACGGAGTTACCGTGCTTATAACGCATTAAAACGGATTCCACAAACACATCATTACTTATTTTAGTCAAAAATTTTTCGGTTTTATCATTTTTGGAAATTAATTTTTCCACCACGGAGATTTTTGGAATAAAAAACATCTCCCTAAGCTCGCTACGAAGCGTCCTTGGCAGATTTTCCATTTCTCCAAAGGAAGTCGCATTTCTGCGGTGCAGCCACTCAAATATTTGGTCTGTGCGATATTTTGGCATTTTCGGCAAAAGCCCTGCTATTTCTTCGTGCATTAGCGACATAATATCAATTTTTTTCATAGGTTAAAATTCCCTTCAAAAAGTGGTATAATCGGGGGCAGGGGTGTTTTAGATGAGCCAAATAATACAGCTAAACCAAAGTTTAATCAATAAAATAGCGGCAGGCGAAGTAGTAGAGCGTCCGCTGAGCGTAGTAAAAGAGCTGACAGAAAACGCGATAGATGCAGGCGCGACCGTAATCACCGTAGAAATCCGCGACGGCGGGCTTACGAGCATACGGGTTACGGATAACGGCGGCGGGATTTCTGCGGAAAATCTACCCCTTGCATTTGCGCGGCACGCGACCAGCAAAATAGCCAGCTTCGACGATTTGATGAGTGTGCAAACGCTGGGCTTTAGGGGTGAGGCGTTGTCCTCCATTGCCGCAGTTGCGCAGGTGGAAATGATAACAAAAACCACCCAAACGCTTACAGGCGCACGGGTAGAAATCCACGGCGGGCAGGTACTTTCCAACAAAGAAATCGGCTGTGCCGATGGCACTACTGTAATCGTTTCAAACCTATTTTACAATACACCCGCACGCAGAAAATTTGTAAAAAAGCCCGCGACCGAGGCGGGATACATCGCATTTTGTCTGGAACGCCTTGCGCTTGGCAATCCGTCCCTTGTATTGCGGTATATAAATAACGGGCAAATCGTCTTCCAAACCACAGGCAACGGCGACCTAAAGGCAACAATGTTAAACATATACGGCCGAGAAATCGCCACAAAAACAGCCACAGTAAAAGCCACCGCAGACACACCCGCAGGCGAAGTACACCTGCACGGTCTCGTAGGCAAGCCCGAAATCGCCCGTGCAAACCGTCGCCACGGCAGCTTTTTCATAAACAGCCGCTACATAGAAAGCAAGCTAATCACCCGCGCCATAGAAAGCGCGATGAAAACAATGCTGCCAAACGGCAAATTCCCCGTGTACACGCTAAACCTAACAATGCCCCACGACGCACTGGACGTAAATGTCCATCCCACAAAAATGGACGTACGCTTCGCCAACGAAGAAGAAATATTCAGCTTCATAGAAGACGCCGTCCGCGACGCACTCGAAGAAAACAATCTAATCCCAACAGCACGTATAATAAAAAGGGCAGGGGAAACCCCATCAAAACCCGAAGCGGAGCAAATCCCACTACCATACGAGCGCGTGAAGACACCGGAGCCACTGGAGCCGGGAGAAATCCGAATCCAAAATCCCGCTCCGCCCTCCACACCGATTCCCATACGAGAATTATCCCTACGCGAAGACCGCCACATCGCCCCTGTCCCGCAATCCCCACCCGAAAAACCATTCACCCATTATCAAATCCACGGACTTATTTTCCAAACATACTGGCTTNTACAGCAGGGCGACTCACTTTATGTAATAGACCAGCACGCCGCCCACGAGCGCGTGCTATACGA
>WQRQ01000109.1 GCA_009786685.1 Defluviitaleaceae bacterium | reverse complement strand
ATAAAGTCCGATTAGTTTGGTTTGTATGTCCATACTTCCAAATTATCACTTTTTCCGCCGTTTGTCTTTATTTTCCTACATTAAACCCTTGATTCGCATTACAAATGCGCGTAAACGACCCATACTTTGCAATAAATGAGTTTGCTTTTCCTTCAGCGGAAATAATAGCGGATTTGGGTGCCTACACAGGGGATACCACAGAAGAATACCTAAAGCGGTCTCAAGGATTTTGTACCATTTACGCATTTGAGCCTTGTGTTAGCAAGTTTAAAGCATTGCAAAAACGAGTAAAACGTTTAAACGAGGAATGGGATATTAAAAGCACTTTAATTACAACAGTTCCAGCCGGAGCCGGAAGCGAAACAAGCACCGTAAAATTTATAGAAAACGATTTTTTAGGTTCAAGTGTTTCAAAAAATGAATGGGACATAGCAACTTCTGAAATACAGGTTTATTCATTAGATGATTATTTTAAAGATAAAAAAGCCCCTACAATTATTAAGGCTGATATAGAGGGGTATGAATTAAATATGCTTGCGGGTGCAGAAGAAATTATAAAATCCGTCAAGCCTAAGTTGGCCATATCCATTTATCATCGTGCAAGTGATATCTTTGAAATACCTGAGTTAATACACAACCTTCGGAGTGATTACCAAATGGCTGTAAGAAATCACAGCACTACATTTACAGAAACCGTTTTGTACTGTTATTAAAGCCTAAAGCAGAGGTGAACTTATCACATGAAAGTAATCATAGAAGCCCAAGGCGCATGTGTAGTAAACCCAAGGGGTATTCATGTATATGCCATTGAGCTTATAAGGGGTTTGCTTAAACGTGAAAGCCATAAATATGGGCTTGCTTTTTTTGACTATCTGGGCGAGCGCGGCAGCAGAAAATTGATAAAAAAACGCTTTAGCGGATTAAAGACAGAAGTATTTGAGTGCAATGATATAAATTACGCTTATTTAAATTACGATTTGGCGTATCTTAAAAAAAGCTACAATGACTATATTGGCACGGACGCAGATGTTTTTCATATCACCGCGCCTTATACTGTGCCGGCAAAAATCCGGGGGCAAATGATTGTGACAATACATGATATGATACCTGTTTTGCCGTTTTACGGTGTGCTGCCGTACTACAACCCATACCCGGAGGTTGCGCATAATTTACAACGGATATGCAATAACGACGCAACTGTCATAGCTGTATCACACGCGACAAAGACTGATATAGTAAACTATACCGATATTCCCGAAGAAAGAGTGCATGTTGTTTACAGCGGAATAGACCATGATACCCATTTTCCGCAAAAAAACGCGGAAGCGTTAAAACGGCTCGGTGTTGGTGCGCGATTCTTTTTATGTATTGGCATGGCGCATGAATACAGGAAGAACTTTGAGCGAATTTTACAGGCGTTTGAAATCGTCGCAGAAAAAAACGACGATGTTCAGCTTGTTTCCATCGGGGTGCATATACCTGATAACATAAAAAAGCTTGTCGCAAATTCCGAGTATAAGGAACGTATAGTTTTACTGCAATATGTAAGTGACGACGAAAAACGCTGGTTGCTTTCCGACACAGAGGCGTTGTTGTACCCGTCCATATATGAGGGTTTTGGGCTTCCTATTGTAGAAGCCATGGCTTGCGGTGCGCCTGTAATTGCGTCTGATACTTCATCTATGCCGGAAGCGGCGGGAGATTGCGCTATATTGGTTGACCCTTACAGCGTCGAAAATATGGCGCATGAGATGGAGCGCGTACTAAACAATCAATCATTAAAAACTGAAGTTATGCCTAAGGGCATTGCACATAGCAAAAAGTTTACATGGGAAAAGACAGCGGAGGAGACGGAAAAAGTGTATTCCTCACGCAGTTAATAACATACTCCACCTGCTCATCCGAAAGCTGCGGGTGCAACGGCAGGGTTATCATACGCTCGAATGCGTCTTCTGCCACGGGGCAGATACCCGCTTTGTAGCCTATGTTTTTATAATGCGGCATTAGGTATGTGGGGATGTAATGCACGTTTACGCCTATATTTTTTGCGAGTAAGGCGTCAAAAACCTCGCGCCGCCGTTGTTTTTCGTTTAGCCTTATGGTATACAGATGGCGTGCAGGGGTGGACCAAGCGGGGGTTTGTTGGATTTGCAAAGGTAGCTCGGCAAAGGCGTGATTATACATATTAACAATCTCTTGTCTGCGTTTTACAAAACGGTCTAGTTTTTTTAGCTGGGTTATGCCGAGTGCGCATTGTATGTCTGTGAGGCGGTAGTTAAAACCGAGGTCGTGCATTTCGTAATGCCATGGGGCGTCCTCGCCTACGTATTGGCTTTTGTCGCGGGTTATGCCGTGGGTGCGAAGGCGGAGTAATTTTTTGTATAACTCTTCGTTATTTGTTGTCACCGCGCCGCCTTCGGCGGTTGTGATTGTTTTAACGGGGTGGAACGACCAGATTTGCATTCCGTCGTATTCGCCTTGGGCTTTGCCGCAGGTTTTGCCGCCCAGGCTGTGGGCGCAGTCTTGGATTAGGCTCAAGTTAAATTCTTGCGCAAGTTTTGTAAATTCGTCCATATTGCAAAGCTCGCCGCCGTAGTGTACGGGGATGATGGCCTTTGTTTTTGGGGTTATTTTTTTGCGTAAGTCTTCAATGTCCAATAACATTGTATCGGGGCAAATATCTGCAAATACGGGCGTTGCGCCGCAGTATAAAACGCAGTTTGCAGAAGCGGCAAAGGTTAGCGGGCTGGTGATTACCTCGTCGCCCGTACCAAGCCCCAGCGCAAGTGCGGCGATATGTAAAGCCGCCGTTCCGTTAGCCACCGCCACGGCATACCGCGCCCCCGTAACAGCCGCCAAATCGCGCTCAAACTCCGCAATCTTTGGCCCGCATGTTAAAAAATCGCTTTTTAATGTCTCTACAACTGCGGCTATGTCGTCGTCTTCTATGCATTGGCGTCCGTATGATATATATTCCAAAAAAATCACCCGTTTAATATTTGATATTTTATTTCTGCCGCCGTCCAGTCGTCGGGCGTGTCTATGTCTTGCACTTCTTTTTCGGATAAAACAAGGGGTACGGTGTAATCATAACAGAGGCATTCTGCAAGCCGTATTGCCTCGGTGGTAAAGCAATAAAACTGCCCTACATCATGGTAAAGCGGCTCAAAATCCTGGGAGCGCACTTTGGAATTTTCCGGATGAAGCATTGAAGCCCTGCCGCCGCGTATAACAACACAACGCTGGGGCGGCGAAGAAAACTGCACCACAGGTAAAACGCTTTGCGCCTTATTATCCATTAAAAGATTCATGCCTTCCTTTATTCTGTCGGAAGTAGTAAACGGTGCGCAGGGGAAGATACAGCATACATGCGAAAAAAACTTACCGCGTTTTTCGTACTCGTCCAAAACCTCCAGCAACACGGGAGAAATCCCCGATAAATCCGTAGACGCCTCGGCACTACGTAAAAAAGGCACTTCCGCGCCGTATTTTTTTGCGATTTCTGCGATTTCGCGGTCGTCGGTGGATACCATTACAGTGTCAAACACGCCAGATTGCAAAGCCGCCTCGATAGAATACGCAATTATCGGCTTGCCCACAAAATCTTTAATATTTTTACGCGGTATACGCTTGCTCCCGCCGCGGGCGGGGATGATGGCTAATGTACTCATTTTTATTCCTCATACCGACATCCCAAGATAGCCTGCTGCCCAAGCAAACAGGGGATGTTTTTGATTACGGGGTACATAAGGCGCGGTTGCGGTGCAAAAAAAATCTCTCCGCTGTCTATTAATTTTGTTTTTGTTACAGGGCATTGGAAGAGTGCGTCGCTATCGCCGCCCGCTTCGTCTTTTTTGATAATTATTATCGATGTGGGGTTAAGCGCGTTTTTGGAATAAGCCAAAAGCTCATGCTTTATCACATTGTATCCCAGCGTTTTGGCAGTGCCGGCAAGATTTTTTACATAGCCAAAATGCTCCATACGTTTTTGCTCTTCTTCGCCCGCGAGTTCGTAATCCGGCTCGAATAATACAAGATATTTTTTTGCCACACGATATAATTCTTGCAAAATGGGCTTTTCGTATCCGCCGTTTGGCTCTATGGAGTGAGATGTATATACGATGTCCACCGAATTATCGCATAGCGGAATATTAAACAAATCCGCAACAAAAACACGCGGTGTACACGGCGTGTCTTCTTGTAAAAAATCATTTGCAACCTTTAATCTCGACCATGAGATATCAAAACCGTAGCATTTTTCATGCGGTATATCCAAGTTGCTTATCACATGTTTAAACGTCGTGGCTTCGCCAACGCCCGCTTCTAAAATCGAAGTGCCGCCGAGTGGTTTTATTTCGTCTACAAGCAAATCCGCATATTTTATATACATCTCCGGCCATGTTTTATAAGAATATACATACACACCCGCCTGATAGTCATAGCTTATAAGAATCGCTTCTGTAGAGTTATTTTCATTTTTTTCGAAATCATTTACATATTGGATTATGTTTCCGCCTTGTGCGTAAATCTCCCCTACTTTGTTTAACAACTCACTTTTAAACATATGCACCCACCTTATATATTGCCGATTTTATCCTTGTTTTCGTCAATCCATTTGCGTAAGGTTTCTACTTCCATCCATTCTGTATTTTGGTCGGAGGAGTATTCAAAATCGGAGCTTACGGCTTTTCCTTCTTTAATCCGCCCTGCGTCCTTGTCCCAATTATGGATTTGCGGCAGAATTTTATAGTATCCGTCGTATTCGAAGGTATAGGGCGCGTCTTCTTTGCTTACCATTTGCTCATGCAGCTTTTCTCCGGGGCGTATGCCTATTACTTCTTGCTTTGCAGTCTCGGATACGGCGCGGGCTACATCTGTTATTTTCATGGAAGGTATTTTTTTTACATAAATCTCGCCGCCTACCATGTCGCTAAATGCATGAAAAACAAGGTCTACCGCCTCGTCCAAGGTTATCATAAACCTTGTCATACGCTCGTCGGTGATAGTAACCTCACCGTTGTTTTCTGCTTGTTCCATAAACAAAGGGATAACCGAGCCGCGTGACGCCATTACATTGCCGTAGCGTACGATGGAAAATCGTGTTTCCCGCTTTTGCCCTACATATGAATTACCCGAGATAAAAAGCTTGTCGCTGCAAAGCTTTGTAGCACCATATAAATTTACCGGAGAACTGGCTTTATCCGTGCTTAGTGCAACGCAGCGTTTTACCCCTTGGTCTATGCAGGCGTCAATCACGTTCATCGCGCCTATTACATTTGTTTTTACGCATTCGAAGGGGTTGTACTCGGCTATGGGCACAATTTTTGTAGCCGCCGCATGTACAACGTAATCTACGCCATCGAAGGCGCGATGCAAACGCTTTCTGTCGCGCACATCTCCGATAAAAAAGCGAAGGCGCGGCTCATCCGGAAATCTTTTTGCCATTTCCCATTGCTTCATCTCATCGCGAGAAAGCACGACTAGCCTTTTTGGATTGTAATGTTTTAGCACTAACGGAACAAATGCGTTGCCAAAAGAGCCTGTCCCACCGGTTACCAGTATGTTTTTGCCATTTAACATGCTACACATCCTCATTTATTAATTTCTCGATTGTATCCTTTAGTGCAGGGATAAGCACTTCGCAGGATTGTTTTATCGCCCTTATCGCAAACGATGTAACCTTTGTATAAAAAAGACCGTCCGGGTCGTCGTCACGCTTTAATGACATTTCAAACGCCGCATCTGCATACCAAGACGCAAATATGGCGTCTGCCGCCAGTTTATGAGAATCTATTTGCTCTGTATAGCCCTTTAGCATTTTCATAGGCTTGTTAAGCTCTTTTGGCAGCGGTATGCGGTTAAACCTGTACAGCTTAGTAATTTTTTCCGCTACCAACAATGCTTCATCCGCTATTTTAGGGACTTTATTGCATTGTATCAGCATTTCCTTAAAATAATTTATTGCCTTTTGTTTATCTGAGGCGTCATACACCACACCCTTGGTCCTTGCTTCTGATATTATGCTTTTTGTAAAGTTAGGGTCTGTGTATTCTGTCATATATTTGTCTATTGCCTCACGCAAGGTTATGATTTCTGTGTTTTTTATCTTCGCGCCGCCTTCGGTCGCGTCCACGACCTTTATGCTACGGGCAGCAAACTCGCCAAATTTTTCTATGGAAAGCTGAAAAACGATGTCTGTTTCTACCTGCTCACCGTAGATATCTTCTACCATAAGCCTGGTTTTGTGGTCAAATATATTTTCGCCATACGTATTTTGCCCTGTGAGGTACTCCTCCGCATGGTGCTTGCCTCCCGTAAAAGCAAGGTCTTGACCTATCATTATTATGGTTTGCACATCCATGAGCCTTAAAAGCTCTACAATAGAATGGGCTACATTGCCACCTTCGGAAATATACTCATATGTCATCGGTTTTCCGATATATTCCATTATACTGTGATATACAGCACTCATTACTAATTGTTTAGGTGTGGAAACAAAAAAATTATTGGTATCATGCGCTTTTACAACATCATTACCTATGCTGGAATAAAGCACAAACGGTATATCTTTTATGCCATAGTTCTCATCTACTTCATACGCGACTTGTTGTGCGTCTATGGCAAAAAACATATCCGGCTTTATGCCATGCGCCTCCAGCGTTTTTACCGAAGTATACGCCGCGATAATAAACACCTTGCCCTGTACCTCTTTTAGCAAATGCACATTTTTGTTTAGCGAGGGTCCGGAGGATACCAAAATTGCAGGCTTACCCTTTAGTTTACCCAAAAAGCCTTCGCAGCCGACGCTGTCTAAAATATATGGGAAATTTATTACAATATTAGTTGCCCATTTGTTTTTGAAAAGTGCAAATGTATCGCGGTTAGATTGTTCCACACCGGCAAAGTTTTTAATACTTTGTATGCATTTTTTTATTTCATTTTCGTAAAAAATATAATAACCGAGGGTGTAATCGGAATATGTTTTTGCCAAGGCTTTTCTTACTGTGTAGGGCAATATTTTTCTTACATCGCTTACGTCGTCTGATACAAATAATCTAATTTCGTAGCCATTAAAAAAAACTGAGATATCAAAAAGCCTTATAAAATAATTAAACACATCATAGCTTGGCTCATATACTACAACCTCACCCTTTATATCTTTTAAGCAGGGAAGCAGATAATTAAACAAGTACCCAAAGCCAAAACCAAAGCGGATATAAACCTCTCCCTCGCTGTCTTGGTTTATTATTTTTTCTGCCAAAAGCCGACCTTCGCGGTGCGGCTCGTAGGCAGAGTGCATACGCACAAAGCCCTTTTCTGTTCTTTTTTCTATTGTGTAGCCTTTCATGTCCGCAGTAGGAAATACACGATAATCATTTTGGTTTAAATGCCCAAGCCTGCTTACATCGACAAATATTTTTTTTGAATTTTTGATGTAGCGAATGTTTTTTTCCAATAGAGCCTCTGTCTGTGCCCAGTCTATAACGCCCAATGCTATCACCCTGCATTTTCTAATTTATAAAGGACTTCTTCCAGCTCGTTAAGAAGCTCATACTCCATAACATCCGCGAGGCCTACAGCGTCTCCCTTGTCGTACATTTCCATCATATCCGAGTTGATTTTTACCAGATTTGTGGTGCGTCCCGGCAGGTTTTCTTGCCCTATTTTGTTAAGCTCATCGATTATATGGTTTGCGCTTTGCATAAACCCACTTATTTTTTCTATTTCACTAAGGTCTTCTGTCCTTATGTTATGCCCTGTTTGTGCTATTTCTTTTGCAAAATTTTCTGTAAAGGCATAAAGTGCTTTTATCATTTTATTCACCTTCTTCTTTTAATTTTGCAATTGCTTCTTCTAATGCAGGGATAAGGATTTCGCAGGCTTGCTTTTGCATTGCCAGCGCGTATGATGTTACCCTTGTGTAAAATTGCTCTTCCGGCTCTTCTGCTTTTCTTATTTTCATCTCATAGTCCACCTCTGCAAACCAAGTGGCAAATATGGCGTCCGATACAAGTTTGTATGAGTTTGTTCTGCGTGCATATCTTTTTAGTTCTTCCAGAGACTTTTCCAACTCGCTTGGAGTCGGAGGTTTTTTAAAGCTGTACATCTTATTAATTTTTTCTACAACATCAAGGGCTTCGTCTACTATCGGTGGGATTTTTTTGCATTGCCACAACATTTGCTCAAAAACATATTGTACTTTTCCCCTGTCCGATTCATCAAACATTGTACCCTGCGCCTTTGCTTGGTAGATGATGTTTTTTGTAAAATCAGGGTCTGTATACTCCAACATATACCTGTCTATTGCCTCACGAAATGTTAATATCTCGGTGTTGTTAATCTTTGCGCCGCCTTCGGTAGCGTCTACTACTTTAAGCTCAGATTCGTAGTATTTTGCGAATATTTCGAATTGCTCTACATAGGCCTTAAACGCGTCCATTGTCTCAACCTGTCCGCCATATATATCCTCTACCATAATCCGCGTACGGTCACTATACGCCGACCCATCGGTAAAATCTTCTCGTCCTTCCGAATATTCCTTGGCATGATGTTGGCCGTCGGTGAAGGCGAGGTCTTGCCCAAGCATAACTATCACGCCCGCGCCCATGCGGTATAAAAACTCCGCAATAGCATGGGAAACACTACCGCCACCTGAAACAAACTCATACTTCATAGGTTTGCCGATATGTGCGGCTACATTATGGAATACCTCGTCTGCCATCATTTTTGGAGGATATGCAATGACAAAATTGTTTTCTTTATGCTGATTTATTATAGCCCTGCCTGCGCTTGCGTAAAACAGAAGATGAATGTTTTGGTAGCCATACTCCTCCCCTACCTCATAAGGAACTTGCCCCGGGTCTACCGTCATATACATGTCCGGCTTTATGCCGTGCGCCTCAAGGGTTTTAATCGCTGTATATGCCGCCATTATAAATACCTTACCCTGTACCTCTTTTAATAAATGTACGTTTTTGTTTAGCGAAGGGCCGGCAGAAACTACTATTGCCGGCTTGCCACTAAGCACACCAAACAAGCCCTCACAACCATATCCCGATAAA
Source organism: Defluviitaleaceae bacterium (assembly GCA_009786685.1). Classification (GTDB taxonomy): domain Bacteria; phylum Bacillota; class Clostridia; order Lachnospirales; family WQUN01; genus WQVC01. The sequence continues at coordinate 470 of WQRQ01000109.1, read as the reverse complement.
ATATATGGGAAATTTAAAACATTGTTTGACGCCCACATATTTTTGAAATAGGCTTGCGTTACACGGTCTACCTGTTCTTCACTTGCAAATTCTTTTATGCTTTTGGTGCATTTTTTTATTTCTTCGCCATAAAACAAAAAATATCCGAGCGTATAATTAGCATATGTTTTTACTGCTGTTTTTTTTGTGATGTACGGCAGTATTTTTCTTATTTCATCTGCATTTTCATGCACAAACAGACGTATTTCGTATCCGTCAAACAGGGTGGAAATATCAAAAAGACGTATGAAATAATTAAACACGTCATAGCTTGGCTCATATATTACTACCTCGCCTTTTAACTTTTCCACACGTGGTAACAGATAGTTAAACAGATACCCAAAGCCCAAGCCAAAGCGGATAAATACTTCGCCCTCACCTGCCGACTCTGCCAGCTTTTCTGCCAAAAGTTGGCCTTCGCGGTATGGCTC
>WQRQ01000108.1 GCA_009786685.1 Defluviitaleaceae bacterium | reverse complement strand
CGAGCCATACGACGACATCTACGACGACGAGGAAGAATACCCCCCATACGACGAAGAGCCTGAAATCCCCGACGACCCAAGCCACACCATACTAATAATCTTGGCGATTTTATCGGGCATAGCGGCGATATTTAGCGCAATACTTTTTATTAAGGTTGTTGTATAAGAGGAGGCATACCCCATGACACTGGAAATAGCCTTACAACAGGGGATAAAAATTGCGGGCAGACGCGACGCGGGGCTTTTTCTTGCGCACGCGACGGGCTACAGCACAAACGGGATTATCGTTAATATTCTCAAAGAAATGGAAGCGGAAGACCACGACCGTTATATTTCCTATCTGGAAAGATGGCAAACAGGCGAGCCGTTGCAATACATAATCGGTGAATGGGATTTTATGGGGCTTACATTTAGCACAGACAAACGGGCGTTGATTCCGCGGCCGGAAACGGAGCTTCTGGTGGAAGAGGCCTTTAAATTTATGAGCATTTTGGATAAGTCGCCCGTGCGTGTGCTGGACGCTTGCACGGGGAGCGGCTGTATCGCACTTTCGTTGGCCTGCGGTACAGGCGGCTGGGCGGATATCACCGCGACGGATATTTCTGCGGACGCGCTTGCCCTTGCACGGGAAAATGCACAGCGGCTTGGCCTTCCCGACGACAGGGTAAACTTTATACAGTCCGACCTTTTAGAAAATGTCACGGGAGAATTTGATGTGATAATTTCCAACCCGCCGTATATACTAAGCGGCGATATCGCGGGGCTTTCGCCTACGGTGCGCGACCATGAGCCGCACCTTGCCCTCGACGGCGGCGCGGACGGGTTGGATTTTTACCGACGGCTGATTCCGCAAGCAAAAAAGCTTCTTGCTCCTGACGGCATGTTGCTTTTAGAAATCGGCCCGCCCACGGTGACGGATATAATGAAATCAGAGGGCTTTGACGCAGAAATGCTGCAAGACTACGCCAAAATTGACAGAATAGTTTGTGGGGTAATCCAGCCATAAAAATCGGCTGGATTTTTTTTACATAAAATTTTTCAAAAAAAGGTCTTGACCATGACGCTTACGTAATGGTTTATAGTAAGGACGCAGTGAGCAGGGCAAACATTTCCCGAGCCACTGTCAAGGAGGTGCGCGATGGAAAAATATCGGGCGATACCCGAGGGGTATATGCGTGTGGGCGAGTTAGCAAAACAGGCGGGCGTTACCGTACGCACATTGCAGTATTACGACAAAGAAGGGCTTCTGTCGCCGTCGGCAGAGAGCGACGGCGGCTTTCGGCTTTACACCGACAAGGACGCGGTGCGGCTGGTGCAGATTCTTATGATGAAGCAGATTGGGCTTAACCTTGGCGAGATAAAAAGGCGACTGCCACACATGGATACACCCACCGACGTAATGAGTATTCTCACCGAGCAGGCCATTAACATCCGCAAAAAAATAGAGCAGCTATCGGAGTCGCTTTCTGCAATCGAAGCCTTGCGAGAAGAAATCGCACTGATAGAAACGGTGGATTTTAAAAAATACTCGGCAATTTTGATGAATTTGCAGATGAAAAACGACAACTACTGGATGCTAAAGCATTTTGACGACGAAATGATGGAAAGCTTTGGCGAGATACTCGGCTCGGAAAAAACCGCGCTGGAATTAATAGAAATCACAAACCGTATTAACAAGCAGGCCAGAGATTTCTGCAAAAAAGGCATAAAACCGGAAAGCAAAGAAGGTCAAAAATTTGCAAAAGCGTACTGGGAAGGCCTGATGAAAGTATACGACGGCGACATGGAGCTAATGCAAAAAATGAATGACATGGTTGAAAACCTGAAAAACGACAAAAAGCTGGACAAAAATTTTGTAGCGGCGCGTGATTTTACTCGGCAGGCACTGGAAATCTACTTTTTAAAGCGCGAAGGGTTAGAGATGCCGGAAAACGCCGAAATCATAAAAGCGGCAATGCGCGCCGACAAAAAAGCCACAAGGCTGCAAGCCCGAGGGCTTCCGCCCGAAAGCAAGGAAGCACAGCACCTGGCCAAAGCCTTCTGGACGACACTAATGAAGCTAACCGACAACAACATAGAAATTCTGGAAAAATCAACCGCAAAAGGCAGCAAAGAAAACACCTATCTAAAGCAAGCATTGGAAATCTATTTCAAAATGGAGGAAAAAAAATGACAAGTGTAAGCATGAAAAACGTACAAAAATCATTCGGTAAAAACCATGTGCTAAAGGGCGTATCCTTTGAAACCCAAGAAAGCGAGATTTTTGGGCTGCTTGGGCCTTCCGGGTCGGGCAAAACTACGATTATTAATATTCTCACAAAGCAGCTTGGTGTAGATGACGGCGAGTGCTATGTCAGCGTAGGCAGCAACGAGATTGGGCTAATGCTGGAGCATGACGGGCTGTTTGCCAGGCTTTCCTGTGCGGATAACCTGCATGTTTTCCGCGAAATTTACGGGATGCCACGCAAAAACGTGGACGAGGTGCTAAAAAAAGTTGGGCTTTACGAAGCAAAAAAAACCGGCGCGGATAAGCTTTCCAAGGGAATGCGCCAGCGTCTGGTAATCGCACGGGCTATCCTGCACAAGCCGAAAATTTTGTTCCTCGACGAGCCAACCAGCGCGCTCGACCCCGTTACCGCACGCGGTATTTACAAGCTAATCCACGAGCTGCGCGACGGCGGCTCTACGATTTTTCTAACAACGCACAACATGGAAGAAGCCACAAACCTATGCGACCGCGTAGTAATGCTGCACGACGGAAAAATAATAGAGCAAGGCAACCCAAAAGAAATATGCGAACGCTACAATGCAATAAAAACCATGCACGACTTAGAAAGCGTATTTATTCAACTAACAGGAGGCGGCTTAAAATGAGGAGCTTTAAAGCGATTTTTAAAAAGCAGTTAAAGGACACGATTAAAAACCCCGCGATTTTGATACAATTTATTATCTTCCCGATAATCGCATTTGTTATAAACCATCTTGTCACAAATATGTACGGTGTAACAGAAGAAGCCCTTGCAAACATGCCAAACCAAGTAACTATGCAAGCAGGTATCTTTGCCGGTATGGGGCTTATCATGGTCCCCATGGGAATCATCGCTGAAGATATGGACAAAAAAAGCCTGCGTTTTCTTACCATGGCCGGTGTAAAGCCTATGTCCTATTTGCTGGGGATTAGTGGAGTTATCTTGGTCGCCGCACTTTGTTCTTCTCTTGCTTTTACGGTTATCGGCGGGTTTACCGGTATGGATTTTTGGATTTTTTTAGCAGCAATGATGTCGGGTGTTGTGGCTTCTATCGTGCTGGGGTCTACGTTTGGATTGCTTGCGGGTAACCAACAGGCGGCTTCCGCGCTTTCCTTCCCCGCTGCGGTTATTATCGGCTTTGGGCCTATGATTGCACAGTTTAGCGATGATGTCGCGAGGGTCATGCATGTGGTTTATACCCAGCATTTTAATGTAATCGCAGATTATCTTAACTTTGGTGTTTCTGACGCGCCGCTTTGGCATAGCTTTGCCATCATGTGGGGTAATGTGGCGGTGCTGCTGGTGCTATTCGCGCTCGTGTTTAGGCGTAAGGGGATTGTCGGTTAGGCTAAAATAATACCACAAACTAACCACCACGCCACGCAAGCCCGCCGTAAACGAAATCGCAGCCCATACGCCAAGCACGCCAAGGGGTGTAAGCGAAAGGAAAAATGCCAGCGGCACACGTATTACATTGGAAGAAATACTCGCAATAGAAGGTGGGACAGTCCTCCCCTTACCGCGAAATGCGTTTGCAGCGACGTATTCCATATTGGCAAAAACTTGGCATACCGCAAGGATACGCATATGTGTGATGAAAAGACTGCGAATTTCTGTATAATCCCGATAGTGAGGAAAAAACATATTATAAACCGCGCCCGCACCAAACCACATAAAAAACGAAACAAACGCACCCCATGCAATCAATGAAAGCGCGGCATATCTCACGCCCTTATTAATACGCACAAACTCGCCCGCACCAAAGTTTTGCCCCACAAACGCAGTCAAAGCTGCGCCAAAGCCCGCACCCACCAGCCATGTGAGCGACTCCACCTGCACCCCTACCCTGCTGATACTCACGGCAATCGCACCAAAGGACGCCTCTATGCGGGTGGTGACGATGGTAAGCAGCGGCCACAGCGTATTTTCCAGGCTTACGGGGAGAGCCAAGCGGATGATTTTTTTCATCGTCTGCGTTACTATACCGCTTTTTGCAAAAACATCAAATTGGGCAAAAGGCCTGTGTTTAAAGCGTTTTATGGCATACAAGCTTACAAAAAGCACAACCATTTGGCTGGCCACGCTGGAAATCGCCGCACCAAACACACCCATCCCCAGCGGGAAAATCACAATCGGCGTTAAAATCATATTTAAAATCAATCCGCCAGAAGTCACCAAAAAAGGCGTGCGAGCATTACCCGACGCCACAAAAATCCCCGTAATGGCGGACGTAATATAAGCCGCAGGCAGGCCAATGGCCATAATGCCCATATAAAGGGCAGCGTCTGCGGCTACTTTATATTCTTCAAATTGAAAAAATCCCACAAGCGGCACACGAAAAACAAATAAAAATACACCAAACGCCACGCCCAAAACAGCGGATAGATACAGCGCATTGCGGGAATAATCATAGGCGGCGACGATATCCCCTCGCCCACGCGCCTGCGACACGCCAACCTCCGCACCTATCCGCCCAATCATCATAAGCCCAACCGCAAGCCATGTAAAAAGCCCCGCCGCACCCGTGGCGGCAAGGGCTTCGCTGCTTACACGTCCCAGCCAAAACATATCCGTTAAATTGTACGCCATCTGCATTACCTGGCTCGCCGCTATCGGCAACGCAAGGCGCAACAAAGTGGCAAATATTTTTCCCTGCGTTAAATCGCTTTTCACAAAAACGTCCCCTTAATATTTGCAAGCATACATTATGCTATGATATTTTACAAGAACGTGTTTTTAGCGTACAATTGCTGCGGATAGGAGGGTGCATGATGTTAAACGTGACAGAACAAAGAATACCTTTCGATGATGGATTTGAAAAATATCCAAACAAATACGTATTATTAGGCCATGTTGAAGAAAAAGAAGGCAATATAATAAGCGGTATTCCCGTCGCAATTGCCGACCGCGACGAAAGAGATGACATATGGGCATTGTTTGTCAAATACATGAGCTTAAAAACCCACGGCGAGTTATTTTTAAATTACTTCGGAGATGTTGATTCTACGGGGGTATACGTGTGACGTTAAAAATGACTAATGCCCACAGCAGCGCGTTACGGATAAATTTGCAGTTATGGATACCCAACGAAAACATCTATGTAAAAATGGCCTCCATTTTTGATACAGGGGCGTCAAAAACAATCATTGATACAGAATTAGCAGAGTTGCTTTGCATAGAAAAATCCAACACCGTCGCAAAAACGATAACCGCAACAGGGCTAATCTCCCTCCCGACGGGTAAGCTGCAAAAAATAAAAATCGGCACACAAGAAATACACAACGTACCCATCTCTATAACCAAGCTGCCGATGGAGCTGGAAGTCCGCTGTGTACTCGGCATGAACGTCCTGCGCGAGTTTTTAATCACCGTGGATTCACTTAACCGAGTTATCACGCTGGAAAAACAACCGCTTCCTATAAAATATCAAAAAGACCGATACAGCATATCGCTTTTATCAGACGACGAAAAGAAAGAAGGAAATACAGATGTTTGACAAACTGGACGAGCTGGAAAAAAGATTTGCGGAGTTATCGGAGGCCATCTCAGACCCTGCGGTAATTTCCGACACAAACAGATTTCGCGATTTGATGAAGGAGCATAGCGACCTAACGCCGATAATAGACGCGTACCGTGAGTACAAGCGTCTTACAGCGCAAGTGGAAGACGCAAAAACCATGCTAAACGAAGAATCCGACGAAGAAATGCGCCAACTGGCCAAGGACGAAATAAAAGAGGGCACAGAAGCCCTCGAAGAAATAAGCGAAAACCTAAAAGTATTGCTTTTGCCAAAAGACCCAAACGACGAAAAAAACGTAATAGTAGAAATCCGAGGCGGAGCGGGCGGCGACGAAGCCGCACTTTTCGCAAATACGCTATTCCGTATGTACAGCCACTACGCAGAACGCCGCCGCTGGAAAACCGAGATAATGAGCGCGAACGAAAACGGACTAAAGGGCTTCAAAGAAGTCGTGTTTATGATACAGGGCAAGGGTGCGTATTCGCGGCTTAAATATGAGAGCGGGGTACATCGCGTTCAGCGTGTGCCGGAGACGGAATCACAGGGGCGGATTCATACATCTACCGTAACCGTTGCCGTTTTACCCGAGGCAAACGAAGTAGACGTAAACCTAGATATGAACGACGTGCGCATAGACATCTACCGTAGCGGCGGCGCGGGAGGGCAAAGCGTAAACACCGCCGACAGTGCGATTCGCGTTACCCACGTCCCGACAGGCATAGTTGTTGCATGTCAGGACGAACGCTCTCAGTTAAAAAACAAGGAAAAAGCACTAAGAATCTTGCGTACCCGTATATACGACGCCGAGCAAGAACGCCTGCAAAAAGAACAAAGTGCCGAACGCCGCAACCAAGTAGGAAGCGGCGACCGCTCGGAAAAAATCCGCACGTACAACTTCCCGCAAAGCCGTGTTACCGACCATCGGATTTCGCTTACGATTCATCGGCTGGATTCTGTGCTTAATGGCGACTTAGATGAGATTTTAGATACATGTATTACCCACGACCAAGCTAAAAAATTACAAGGAGAGGGCGCGTAATAATTAACGCGCCCTCGGTTTGTTACATATTCACGATTACTTCATTAGTATCTTGTGTCAATGCGTCGGCGGGGATGTAGCCGCCCGGCATTTCTTTGTCGTTTAGGGTTAGCTTGGTGCAGCCGCATTGTTTTCCGTCGGGATTATTTACTGTGATGTTAAGCGTTTTGCCGCGGAAGGATTTTTTCATGGAAAAGCTCTTCCAGCTTGCGGGGATTGAGGGGGAAATGCTTAGGCCGCCGATATCGGGGCGCAAGCCCAAGATTCCTTCTACGCAACCTACCATTACCGTGCTTGCTGTGCCTGTCAGCCAGTGTACATGCGAGCGGCCTTCGAAGGGACTGTCTACGCTTTCTGTAAACTGAGAGTAGGCGTATGGCTCCAGCAGACGGGTGTCTGCGATTTCGTTTTGTGCAGCGGGGCAGGATTCCAAGTAGTATTCCATTGCGCGGTCGCCACGACCAAGCAGAGCTTCTGCCAAAACCAGCCAACCTTGTGTTTGCAAGAAAATCGCGCCGTTCTCTTTGGTGGAAGGGTTAAAAAGAAGTGCCAACGCGCCGTCAAAAGCGTGTTTTTCATAGGAAGGCGTCATTATTCGTGCGCCGTATTTTGTGTTTAACTCGCGGTGGACTAAATCCAAGATATCCTTTGCGCGTTTATCGTCTGCATAGCCGGACAACACAGCCCATGTTTGCGGGTTTAGCCATAGATTAGCTTCCGGGTCGGAGGGCTTGCCTATTACGTCGCCGTTTTCGGCTATGCCGCGTACAAAACGGTCGCCTGCCCAGCATTTTTCTTCTATTATTTTGCCAAAGCGGGTTTTTAGGTTTTTCATCTCTTCCAATGTTTTGCTGTCTTTCCTGTGTGTTGCAAGGCGTTCCATTATTTCGAAGGCATAGTAAAATTGCAACGCCACAAACACGGATACGCCCTTTTCGCCCATACGAAGGCAGTCGTTCCAGTCTGCGTGAAGGCCTGCGGGCAGGTCGTGGATTCCGAGGTGGTTTAACGTGAAGTCAATCGCTTTTAGTAAATGCGCATATACGGTGTCCTCGCCTTGGTCGGCGTATGGCACAACCTCGTCGAGGAATGCGGTGTCTCCTGTTTCTGCGATATATTTCCAAACCGTGGGATACATCCACATCATGTCGTCGGCACGATATGACGGATGGCCTGTGGATAGTCGGTAGCTTGCATCCTCGGGCTTGTCCTCGTGGCCGGGATTATGCGTAAATTTAACCAGCGGCAGGCCTGCGCCATGGTGTACCTGCGCACTTAGCATAAACTTAATTTTATCCAGCGCGGCCTCGGGGTCGAGGTGGATTATGCCTTGGATATCCTGCACGGTATCGCGATAACCATAGCCGTTTCGCAGGCCGCAGTACGACAGGCTGGCGGCTCGCGACCAAATAAACGTGATAAAACACTGATACGAGTGCCATGTGTTTAACATATTGTTAAAATTACCGTCCGGGGTTTGCACCTGAAGATTTTCCAGCTTGCCATGCCAATATTTTTTAAGCTCAGAAATTTCGCTGTCCACGACGGCAGGGTTTTCGTAGCGGGAAAGGACGTCGCGTGCGTTTTTTTCGTTCTTCTGCCCCATGACAAATGAGAAGGTTTTGCTTTCGCCCGGAGCAATTTTAAATGTCGTTTGCAACGCGCCGCAGGAATTCAAGTTGTAATTCAAAGTGCCGCAAAGCTTGCCGTTTTCAATGCCCTGCGGATTACCGTAGTCGCGGTATCTTCCTATGAACGCGGCCTTGTCGCCGCAATATCCGCTAACCTTAGCCCCTGCGATTCCAAAGAAGCGGGTCACGGGGGCGTGGTTGTTAAACAGCGCGTTATTTTCGTTTATCGTTTGGATTATCAGCGGGTCTTTAAAATATGTGCGTGTTATAAATTGCGTGTATTGCAGGTTTACCTGGTCTTGCTCGTAGTTACCGTCGCAGGTAAATTCCACAAAGCCGTATGCAGAAATCTCGCGGGGCTTGCTATCGTTATTTGTTACGGAAACATTCCAAACCTCGTACTCCGCGCCCTGTGGCACATAATATTTTACCTTGGAAGCGATACCGCCGTACTCCGCGCTGATTTCTGTATAACCCGTGCCGTGACGGCATTCGGATTTGTACTTGTCCAAGGGCTTGCCGACGGGCTGCCATGACGCCGACCAGTAATCGCCGTCTTTTTCGTCGCGCAAATATACATAACGGCCGGGGCGATCCTGCTCGTTAAAGCGATAACGGTTGAGCCTTCCTGCCGCACCGCTTTTTACAAAGCTGTAGCCTCCTGCGTTGTTTGTGATAATCGCGCCGTATGCGGGCGAGCCAAGATAGTTGGCCCATGGAGCGGGCGTGTTAGGCTTTGTGATTACATACTCCCTGTTTTGAGGGTCAAATTTCCCGTATTGCATAAGACAGCTCCTTTATTATTCACGTATTGTGTATTTCGACAATTTTTTTTAACCACCACGGAGTATATCACAGCATTTTGATGTATGGAATAGAAAAAGACCAAGTTTTTTGTTTGACACCGTCGATATTTTATGCATAAAATGAAGTGATATTTGTGAGTTTTGCACAAATAAACCACGAAAGGGGTTTCGTAAATATGAAACTTTTGCTAATTTCTTTTTTGCTTATTTTAATTTTTTCCGCGTGCGCAGGCGAATCAAATCAAGCGGGAGACCTTGCGGCTTTGCCGCCGGAAACTCCGGGAGAAGCAATCGTGCCTACTCCCTCACCGACGCCTTCCCCTACTCCAACGCCAACCCCCGAGCCGATAATCGCCCCATCACCCCCACCGGTCAACGACCCACCGCTTGTCATAAACCTAA
>WQRQ01000107.1 GCA_009786685.1 Defluviitaleaceae bacterium | reverse complement strand
TATGAAGTTCGCCATTTTCCACTTTAACTTTCATCGAACTTTTTTTCATCGTACCAAATTTTGTTAAACCGTCCGGCGTTATTGATTCCAGTGATATGTTGTGTGTTTTCATTTTTACACCGCCTAATATAAATTTTTGTTCGCTTGCCATGCAAAATTTTAGCACACTTTTGATGGCTTGTCCGTCCACGACAACAGCCCTAACACGATAGACGTTTGCCCTGCGCCGTGGTGACCGCCTGCCGGAGTGAAATCCACTCGTTAGAAGTTCTTATGTCGCGTCTTTTGCGGCATTAGAACTTCTTACGAGTTAGTTCACGGAGGTGTTTGGGCGCGTCACCCAAGCAGGGCAAACGTCTATCGTGTTAGGGCGGGTTTCCATCGGATATGTAAAAAAAGAGGACGTTACCGTCCCCGAATGCGCGGACTATCGCCCGCGCAGTTGCTGCCTATTCTCATAAATTACATCAATCAACTGATTAAAATAATCCATGACTTTTTTATGTTGCTGTTCCATGTTTGCCATATATTCCTTTACCTGCTCCTCGGCGTCCTTTAGCATGGAGTCTGCGTAATCCATGGCATTTAGGCGCAGGTCGCGGGCGTTTTTCTTTGCTTCTTCTACGGTCTCGGAGGCTTGGTCGGAGGCGCGGCGGAAGATTTCGTGGTTATTTGTGCGGATTTTTGCCTCATTTTCGGCAGCCTCAAGAATGCCCTGCGATTTGCGCTCGGCATCTGCCACTATGCGGTCGTGGTCGCCCAAAATACGCTGCGCCGAGCGTATATCGTCGGGCAGATTTAGGCGGATTTCGTTTAAAATATCAAGGACACGTTCTTTTTCCACTGATATTTTATTTGTGAAGGGTAGGCTTTTGCTACTCTCAAGCACCTCTTCTATGTCATCTAAATAATCCAGTAACGCGTCCATGCTTTTTTAGTCACCTCTCGAACTTATTCCGCAGCGCGGCTCGCGCCGACGGTGGCACATGCTCTGCTATAAAAGAATCGTCTGATTTATTTTTGTATATATGCACCGCCGCTTCCCGTATTATCGAGCTGGAAACATAAGACAGCGCGGGGGAGGCGGGGATAAATATTGTTTCGGTGTATGTGAGCGCGTTTTGCTCACGCCCTTGGATGATTTTGAAAAAAGCGTGCGAGAGCGCGTAGTTATTGGCTGCGTAGGCATTTTCGTTTTCGAAATCCTTGGCAGAACGCAAACCCCTGACGATGGCGTCGGCTTGCTGCTGCCGAACAAATTCCACGAGCAATCCGCTAAAGGCCGTCACCTCAATCCCGTCCCCGTCGAATGCTTCCTCCAGAAAAGAAATCCGCTCCCGTACAGTAAAGAGTGTCTGCTTGTTTGGGTTGTCCAACACAGCAACTACAAGGCGGTCGGCGAGGTTTTTTGCACGGCGGGCGATGTTTATGTGGCCTGTGGTAACGGGGTCAAAGCTGCCGGGATAAACAAGCGTCATTCCGCACCTGCCTCAAAAAATAAAAATTGTGTACGACCATAGGTACGTGTGTCGGTAGGAGTAAAGCCCATGATTTGCGCCCGTGAGTCGGCTTCTGCTATGAGTACGCCACCTTCCGCGAGGATTTCCGCCTCGGAAACAAGCGCGAGTGCCTTGACTAAAACCTCCGTATCATATGGAGGGTCTGCAAAAATTATGTCGAACTGCCTTTTTTCTGCGGCAAGGCGCGGAATTGCGGATTCCATCGCCGCATGTATAATTTCTGCGGTGAGCTTGGTCTTTGCCAGATTTTGTTTTACGGCTTTTATCGCATGGGTCGCGCTGTCTACAAAGACGGCTTCCCTTGCGCCACGGCTAAGTGCTTCTATGCCAATCGCGCCGCTTCCGCAAAAAATATCCAGCACCCGCGCACCTCTTACCCTGTCGCCAAGTATGTTAAACAGGCTTTCCTTGGCTCTGTCGGAAGTAGGGCGCGTTGCCAACCCCTCCGGGGCAACCAACGAAATCCGCCGAGCCGTCCCCGAAATTACACGCAAAATAAAGCACTCCTTTGCAAGTCCTACGATTATAGACAAAATTTTTACAGAAGTAAACCATTTTCTTGCAAAATGTGATTATAAAGCGCGTCAAACCAAAAATAGAATCACAGCAACAATCGCAAAAACGGCAATCGCCGCCCCCACAAAGGGTGATATCTTTTTTAAAAACTTCCAGCGATAGGCCTTATAAAGCTTCTTGCTCTTTTTGGCCATATCCTCGGAATCGTCGTAGGTACTCGTTGACTTAAATTTTTTAGTTATTTTTTTGTATTTGCGTGTGCGATGCCAGTAGTCGCCGAGGGTTTCTGTCTCGGGGCGGTCGTCCAGCTCGTCCATTTCCTTGCCGGCTTCTTTGTATACTGCGGCCAGCCAGTAGGCCTGATATTTTACTATTTCGCCTTTGCAAAACTCAATTTTTACCTCCGCGCCGTGGTGCTTTTCTATCGCCACAAACTGCGCGAGAATTTCCTCGTAGTCGGCTGTTATTTTTTTTATTTCTTCGGGGGTATTTGTCTTTTTATTACGAAGCCCGTTAAGCTTTTCCACTGATTCTGCGTAGATGGCGTTTTCTTCTTCCTTTTCGCATTTTTGCACGAGCTTATCGCATTCGGCGGCTCTTTCCGCAGCGTCCAAAAAAGGCACAATCATCTTAAACCTCAGAGAAAGCGCGGCGTACTCGCTCGCCATCTCCCTAAAATGCTTTGATGATGTGCCTTTAGATTTATTCAGCTTTTCCAGCTTTTTAAGAGCCTTTTGCAAAGCCTCGTCTTTTCTTGTAGCCACAAAAGCGGCACATTCCGCCGAAAGCACCGCGGCGTCACGATACCACGCGATATTATTAAGGCTTTTTGCCATTCGTTTAAATTCTTTTTCCATTGCAGAAAATTCTTCGGCGGAGGCGGGCTTTTTCTTTTTGACTTTCTCCATTTCGCCCGCGATTTGGGAATAAAGAGGCCAAGTTTCGCGCCATTTTTCAAACTTTTCATCCACAAGCAAAACCCAATCGTGGTAATCCTCCCCCGCGCCGGAAACACCATAATAATACAAGGTATCATCCGTACCCGAATGCTCACCCTCGATAAAATTGGAATCCTCCGCAAGCCGCCGCGCCTCGTCCTTAGCCGCCACAAGCCCCGCGTGCGCAGAAAGCCCGTATATCGTACCCTCGCGACCGGCCGGCGGCGTAGCAACCACCATAACCTTGCCGCAAAGCTTATCAACCTTATAAACCGAGGAGTATTTCGCGCCGGTGCTGTCTTTGTCCGTTTTTGTGACAAAATTATTTTTCTGCAAAATATCTAAAACATCCAGATACATCTGGTATTGTGCTTCGTTTTTAACAGCCATGACGCGCCACCCCTTCCATTTTATGTAGAATATCACCAGCCGCCTAATCCGTCCAGCAAAACATGAATCCCCATAATCACAAGAATAACACCGCCAAAAAAAGCGGCTTTATTTTTATACTTCTCACCAAAAACGCTGCCAATCCAAACGCCCGCCGCCGAGGTAACAAAAGTAATAACCCCAATAAAAAGCACCGCCCAAGCAATATTAACCTCAAGGAAAGCAAAAGAAACACCAACAGCCAAGGCGTCGATACTCGTAGCCAAGGCAAGCGTAAGCATAGCCCGCACCGCCAACGAATCCTGCACCTTCTCGTCCCCGCCCCTAAAAGCCCCCCAAATCATCTTGCCGCCAAGGAAAACCAACAACACAAACGCAATCCAATGGCTAAAAGCCGTAACATGCCCCGCAAAATGCATAGCCACCAAAAACCCAATAAGCGGCATACCCGCCTGAAATCCGCCAAAATAAGCACCGACAACAAGGGCTTTCTTCAGCCCCGCCCGTGTTCCGGCCAGCCCAATGCTGACCGCCACCGCAAACGCGTCCATAGAAAGCCCGATTGCCAGTATAAATAATTCTAAGGTTGTCATTTACACAATTTAAAAATTTCAACAACGTCCTGCCACATCAGGCGTTTGAAATTTCCTATGCCGGTCTCTTTGCCAAAGAATTCGCCCGTGGCTTTTTTCGCCATTTCTTCAAAGGCGGATTCGGGGATGTCGAGTTCTGAAAGCGACAGCTTCAGGCCGAGCTTTTTGTAGAATTCTTCTAAGCGGGCGATTGCTTCCAATACAATGGCGTCGGGGTCGCGGAAGCTGCCTTCTACGCCCATTACGTTTACGGCAAATTGTACAAACATGTTTATATTTTCTTTGTAAACGTATTTCATCCACGCAGGCGTAAGGACTGCAAGTCCTGCGCCGTGGGCGATGTCGTTGTACGCGCTCAACTCATGCTCCATGCCGTGGCTCGCCCAGTCCTGCACGCGGCCTATGCCCAGCCAGTTGTTATGCGCGAGGATTCCGCCGAGGCCAATTTCGCTCCATGCGTCGTAGTTTGTGGGGTCTTCGCGGGCGATGAGTGCGTTTTTCATTACGGTTTTAAGGATTGCTTCGCAAAGGCCGTCGGTGATGTCGCAATTTTTAGTATTGGTAAAATACCGCTCAAATATATGCGAAATAATATCGGAAACGCCGTAGCCAAGCTGTGCCGCGGGCAAGTTTGTAAAATATTCAGGATTAACAATGGAAATCGTCGGGCGTATAAGGTCGCTGGAGTAGCCATGCTTGCGGCCTTCTTTTTCGTTTGTGATTACACTGCTCACAGACATCTCACTACCTGCGGCGGGGATGGTTAAAATCGTGGCAACGGGCAGGGCTTGCTTGGCCTGCGCCTTGTCGCTGTAAAAGTCCCACACATCACCATCGTAGCACATGCCCAGGGCTATGGCCTTTGCAGAATCTATCGCGCTGCCGCCGCCTATTGCAAGGATGTAGTCAACGCCTTCTTTTTTGCATAGCTCGATTCCTTCATATACTAGAGAAAGGCGTGGGTTTGGCACTACGCCGCCAAGCTCCACAAAATCTACGCCGGCCACGATTAGGGATTTTTTTGTGTCGTCGTACAGGCCGAGTTTTTTAACCGTTCCGCCGCCGTAGTGCAGAAGCACCTTTTTTGCGTGGGGCTTTAGCAATGCCCCGATTTGGTGCTGCGTACCCTTGCCAAAAATAAGATTGGTGGGGGTTTGAATCTGAAAATTTTGCATGGTCAGCCTCCTGTGGCGCACGCGCAACGTCGAGCTAAAGCTCGACCCTGCTTGTTGCGTCCTTATAATTGTATTTGTCCTGATTCTATACGTCGTATTGTTTCTATGCCGTCCTCTGCCTGAGAAAGCAGGGATTTGTTGCCGTCCTTGTTGGAACGCGCTTTTACAAAGAATGTTTTCGCGCTGGGCAGGTCCTTTATGACAAGCGAAAGCTCACCCATCAGCACACTAAGCTGCTGGATTGCTTCGCCCGTGATGTCTGTCGATTCGAAGGCGGAAAGATATGAGGCATGGGCTTTGCGTGCGGCGTAGTCTTTCATCGCGCCGTCTTTTACGTCATCGTAGAGCCACATGAGACGTAACCATAGTTTTGCCGTGTTCATATGATGATTTTTGTAAAAAAGCGGTGCGCCTTTGAGCGCGAGATAATAGCCTATAAACACAGGATTAATACTGCGGTCCTCGATAAGATTAATTTTGCCGAAGTGTTTTTTGTACCTTGTTATTTGCCCTATGCTTTCTTTAAAGCGGGCGATTATGTGCTGGTTAAACCCTGTTTCCAGCATACTGAAGTAGCATTCCGGGCAAGTGATGATTTCGTAATACGCCGTGTCGATATCCTGATAATGGCTACGGAAATCCTTGTCGCGGTTAAGTAATTTTAAGCGGGTAGTGCGCACGGAGTACGCCTGAAAAGATTTTTCGCAAACGGGGCATTTGAATGTTTTTTTATAAACAAGCTCCGCAGGCTTTGGCGCGGGGGCGAGGTCGTAGACATCGTGGTCTGCGGGGAAGAGGTCTTTTGGCATTTCGATGGTGGTTTTCTTGGGGGGCGGAGGCGCAAAGCCCTCGGGGGGCATGTCTGAAATAAGCCCGGCCGCAGGCGGTGGGGCAGGTGGCGGCGGAGGCGGTGCGACAGGCTGTGGTGTCGGTATCGGCTCTATCGTTGTACCCGGGATTTTTGCACCGCTGATACGCCGGTTTGCTTTATCCAGCCTGTCGCACAGTGTTTGTATGATTGCAAATATCAGTTGTGGCTGGGTTTCCATAAAATTAAAAACGGCCTCGCGTGTTATCACCATCAAAAACACGTCTGTCTCCGCCACTACCGTCGCGGAATGCTCTTTGTCCAAAAAGAGTGCCATTTCTCCAAAAAAGTCGCCCTTTGTCAGTGTTGCTATTTTCTTTTCTTGGGGCATACTTTTGTATACGCCCACTTGCCCTTCTATTATTACGCACATTTCTGTGCTTTTTGGGCCGCCCTCTTGGCTGATTATTTGGCCTGCGGTAAATTTTTTCGCGCTTGCACCGCCTTTGAGCTTGTCCCTGTCAAGGGTTTTTAAAAAATTTGCTTCCACGTTTGTCACAACCTTATAATTTATTTTAATATACTATAACACGATTGAAAAACAAATGTAACAAATTTGTAATTGCAATTGCATAATAAAAATGTTTCAATCCTCTTGTGACAAAGTTTAAGACATTGTCCGAGAAAATGTCCGAGGTGAGTGCCATGCAACGGGAGGCCTTTAATACCCTGCACAAAATGCTGCGCGGTGCAATGATTGCATTCGTGCTGTTTGGCATGTTGTTGTCGCCTGCGGATGTTTTTGCAAATCATACTATTTCAGATTTTATAGAAGATGTTCCGCCTCCGGGTAATTGGGACGGTAATATTTCCCGTAGCTGGAACTCAAATATGCGCACAGAAAGACCACTCACTCGCCGCCAAGACGGTATCAGTATCCAAGGAACCATCCCCGTCGCAGGCTATAGCTTCGATTCTGCGCATATGATAAATGCAGAAATCGAAAGTATCGTAGATTCTTTGATAGCCGAGGCTCGCAGATTGCGCGCACGTGCTATTTCCTTCTCGCATGAATATCACAGCACCGACGAAGTCGCCTCCTTTGTAATTTTCGCAAATGTTATTACCACTTTGCCGCATACTCTTGTGCAAAGCGTTAACTTTAGCGTAAGTGACGGGCGGCTTCTTTCTATGGACGAGGCCACGGGCATGAATATTATCCCGCTTGCCGAGCGTATCCTCTCCGATATCATCCGCAGTAATCCGGAACGCTACTATGCCGCGCTTTCTGCGCCGCTGGCCAGCCAGGCTTTTTATCTTACACACAGCCAACTCGTGATTTTATTTGACGGCTTTCGTCTCTCCACAAGAATGGGAGAGGCCGCAGCAATAGAGCTTTCTCTCAGAAATATAAGGACGGTAGTCCTATCCCAAGGCGAATACCGCCCCGACGGCCCCTACGGTCTTAAAATGATACCCTTGCGCGATGTACTGCATTATCGTCTGGGCTACAACGTAAGATGGTGCTACGACACATCACGTGCCGTGATAAGCCACGGCGGCGTAGATATAATAGAGCTGCGCCCCGGCGACAACGAGTACATTATATTCGGCACACAACGCCGACAGCTCGAAACCGCTCCGGAATCCATCGGCGGCAGTATATACGTACCCATCACCTTTTTTGACGAAATTTTACCCCTCACCACATACACCATAGGCTTTGACAGAAGCATTACCTTTCTCTCGTATTTAGCAAATTAAAATTGATACATTAAAGCACCCCCTCAACAACCATAAGGATGAGTATTCCTGATGGCTGTTGAGGGGGTTTTATTTTTTTGTTTACGTATGAATCAAAAAACCCTTGACTTACCCCTGTAAAGTATTTATACTTCACAAAGGCTTGTCACTTGAGAGGTGTTTTTTTTGGATATAGAGGGCGTGCGGCAGCGCAAGATTTTATTGTACGACTTTTATGAGAGGCTTCTTACGGAGCGGCAGCGGGAGCTTTTTTCTATGCATTTTATGGATGACTGTTCGCTGGCGGAGGTTGGTGAAGTTGCGGGCGTTACGCCGCAGGCTGTGGCGGATTTGCTAAAGCGTGTTTGCAATCGGCTGGAGAAGTACGAGGATTTGCTTGGGCTTGCCGGTAAGGCGCGGGCTATTGAACTCGCACTAGATAAGCTGGAAAACACGCCCACAAACCGCAAGATAATAAAAAAAATAAAAGCATTGGTCGTGTAAAATGGCATTTGAGAATTTAGGTGAAAAGCTTCAAGGCGTTTTTAAAAAGCTGAAGGGCAAGGGAAAGCTTTCCGAGGCGGATGTTAAGGAGGCCATGCGAGAGGTGCGTCTCGCGCTTTTAGAGGCCGACGTTAACTTTCGTGTGGTTAAGGAATTTGTTTCCGGCGTGACGGAAAAGGCCGTGGGCAGCGAGGTTTTGGAGCATCTTCATCCGGGGCAGCAGGTTATTAAGCTTGTTCACGAAGAAATGATTTCGCTTATGGGTTCTACGCAGAGCCAGCTTACTTTTTCTTCCAAGCCGCCTACTGTTTATATGATGGTGGGGTTGCAGGGTGCGGGTAAAACTACAAGCAGCGGCAAGCTCGCCGGGCTTTTGCGAAAGCAAGGCAAACGCCCGCTTCTTATAGCTTGTGACGTTTATCGCCCTGCCGCGATTAAGCAGTTGCAGGTTTTCGTTAGCCCGCATAACATCCCTGTTTTCGAGATGGGCGATAAGGAAAACCCCGTTACAATAGCAAAAAAAGGTCTTGAATTCGCAAGCGAAAACGGGCATGACGTTGTGCTGATTGACACTGCGGGACGGCTTCAAATAGATGAAGAAATGATGGAAGAGCTTGCGCAAATCCGTGCCATTGCAAAACCGCAGGAAATCCTGCTTGTGGTGGACGCAATGACAGGACAGGACGCCGTAAACGTAGCCAAAATATTTGATGAAAAAATCGGACTTGACGGCATTATCGTTTCAAAGCTTGACAGTGACACCCGCGGCGGCGCATCACTTTCCGTAAAAAAAGTGACGGGCAAGCCTATCAAATACGCAAGCATAGGCGAAAAATTCGACGATATAGAAGAATTCCACCCCGACCGCATGGCCTCGCGCATTCTTGGCATGGGTGACGTGCTAACGCTCATCGACAAAGCACAGCAGGCCTTCGACGAAAAAGAAGCCGCCGCGCTCGAAAAAAAATTCCGCGAAAACTCCCTCGACCTTGAAGATTTTCTTTCGCAAATGCAGCAAATCAAAAAGATGGGCAACATCAAGGACTTAATCGGCATGATGCCCGGCGTAAACCAAGCCGCACTGGCCGGCGCAGAAGTAGACGAAAAAGCCATGGTACACATGGAAGCCATCATACAATCCATGACCCCGCAAGAACGCAAAACCCCCGAAATCCTCACAGGCTCGCGCAAACGCCGCATTGCCGCAGGCAGCGGCCGCTCCGTACCCGAGGTTAACCGCCTGCTAAAGCAATTTGAAGAAATGCGCAAAATGCTAAAGGGTCTCACCGGCGGCGGAATGTTCGGCGGCGGCAAAAAGGGCAAAAAAGGACTAATGGGCAAATTAGGGAATCTTCCCTTTTTTCAATAGCCGCATAGCGGCACACATTAAAAAGTCGCGCAAAGCGCGACCCCGCAGGCACAGCCGAGGAAGCGGATGTCGAGCTTTGCTCGACTGGAGCGGCGGGG
>WQRQ01000106.1 GCA_009786685.1 Defluviitaleaceae bacterium | reverse complement strand
TCCCGATAAAGGTAATATCGCCGTAGCTGGCCATTACCTGTGCCGCCGCGCCTGCCGTAAAAGTATAAACAGCTTGTCCACCGCTAAAAATCTGTACTCGCCCGCCACCGGCGCGTGCGGTAAACCCACCGGCAGAATGCAGCTCGGTAATTGGCATAAAGCCTTCTTCCACGCCATATCCGACAAAAATGCTCGCATTCCCGATAGAGATACTATCGCGATTAAAATAACTGCGAGTAAGCCCCACCCGCACCACATGGGTATAGTTAGCATAAGCCGTAACACCCATAAAAATAGCCGCTAAAATAAAAGCGGCAACAAAACCATATTTTTTCATAACATATTCCCCCTTTGGCTAAATTAGACTTTCTACTGTTTCAATGGGAAGCTCCGTATATTCCACAACTTCCTCGATGGATTTTCCGCTTAATAACAATTTTTTTGCGATTTTTCTTGCGACCGTGTCGCCATAATCATTTAACCAGTCATTTAGCCATCCATTTTCCTTTGCTGTTTCTATAAAGACTTCTTTTACAGCTTCGCTCATTTTCATTGCCTCCTTATATGCAGAAAAGTTTGCTTTTATCAGGCGGTCGAGATACACATTTTTATCTTCCGAAGGTCTATGCTCGCTGTAGAATTGCAGGGTTTTCAGCATATCTTCATTTGTTAAATTACTGCGCAGATTACGCAAAAACAGATTTTCGTCTTCTGGTAGATTTTTGCTCTCCAATATCTGGATTGGGAAAATGTCGCCTTCTATATAGTAAATACCATTGCCTAAATTTTCAACTTTAAATCCTCGTTCGTTTTCTAAAAATTTTGCAAGCTCTCGTGGATATATCGTTAGTGATATGGAAATGGTTATTTCCGACATCTGCACCTTCTCGAAAGATGAATAAATAAACGCATAGCCCAAAACCTTTTGATAATCCCAAAACGTAAAATTATCGTTTTCGGATTTATATTCTACGATATTATGGTTTTTAAATATTTTGCCTATATTCTTTAAAATTTTTACATCCTTGACCTTTTTAATAACAAGCGAGTCCATGCGCAAGGCTTCTTTGCTTAACGCATGTTCTTTTTTGAATTCAAGTGCGTCTGCGTATTCATAAAGCTCCAGTTGCAAGGCTTCGTGGTGGGCATCGTGCCAATATATTTTATCTTTCATAATTATTTAAGCTTAGAATACTTAGAAATACTTAACAAAACCCCCGCCAGCCCCATACTAACCATCAGCGAAGTACCGCCATAGCTGATAAACGGAAGCGTAACCCCCGTATTAGGGATGGTATTAGTAACAACGCCGACATTAATGATGGTCTGGAAAGCAAACGCAAAAACAATCCCGATGGCCACCATAGAGCTAAACGTATCGGGTGCTTTCATGGCGACGATAATCCCGCGCCATATTAAGATAGCAAACAAAATAAGGATAAGCCCCGCACCCACCAGCCCGAGTTCTTCTACGATGATGGCAAAAATCATATCGTTCTGCGGCTCGGGAATAAACGAAGCCTGGCGGCTCCGGCCGATTCCCAAGCCAAGCCAGCCCCCTGTGGCCACGGCATACAGCGACTGAATGGGCTGGAAACCAACACCAAGCGGGTCGCTCCAAGGGTCGAGCCAAGCGGTAATCCGCGCTCCGCGGAAGCCCGTGCCGAGGTAAGCGGTAATCCCAAGGTAAGCGGCGACGGCGGCGACGCCAATCCCGCCCATTACTAAAAAGCGTGTAATATAAGGGCTTGCAATAAAAATCATACCAAAGCCGATGGCAGCGATAATCAGCGACGAGCTAAACCCACCGGGCAAAATAACCAAAACAACGACAATAGCCACCGCGCCGGAAAACAAAAACGTATTAAACCAACTCTTTAGCGCGTTGGGGTATTTATCAACAAGATGAGCAATAAAGAAGATAACGGCAGCCTTAGCCACCTCCGAAGGCTGGAAAGCACCGATAACAGGAATCTCCAGCCAGCGTGTAGCACCGCCGACAAGCTGCCCGCCGACGATAACGGCAATAAGCAGGCCAATCGACCCGGCATACAAAATCCAAACTCCCTTACGCCAGATATCCAGGCTAACGCGAGAAATCACATTCATAGCAACAAAGCCGACGGCGGCAAAAACACCATTACGACGCAGGAAGTAAAACGCGTCATTATCGAATCTCCGAGAGTTGGCAGCCATGGCATAGCTTGCCGAAAACACCATAATAACGCCGATAAGCACAAGGATAGTCACCACAAGATAGATGGTGATATCCACGTTACCGACGTGTACATTAAGCAGAGGCTCGGCCTTTTTACGTGGCCTTGCCTTATGTGAAGGTCTGCGGGTGCGGCGTTCCTGCTCGGGGTAGTAATAGTCGTCTTCGCGTGCTGCGCCGTATCGGCTTCCCATCAATTATCCACACCCTTTCCGACAAATTTTACAAACAACTCGCCGCGTTCTTCGAAGTTCTTAAACATATCAAAACTGGCGCACGCGGGCGAAAAAAGTACAATATCGTCTAACACAGCAAGCTCCCGCGCACGGCTAACCGCGCCTTCGAGAGTATCGGCTTTTTCATAAGAAGAAAATCCAACCCTTTGGCAATCCGCGATTATCTTCTCCGTAGTCTGCCCAATCAAAATTAAATTTTTAACCCTACCCCGGAATTTTTCCACCCAAGGTAAAAAATCCGTATTCTTATCATACCCGCCCGCGATAAGCACCACGGGACGCTCGAAATTTTCCAACGCCTTAATAGCCGCGTCGGTATTTGTAGCTTTGGAATCATTATAAAAATCTACGCCGCCGCTTGTTAAAATATGCTCACAGCGATGCGGCACACCCTTAAACTCGCGCAAAACGTCTGCGATTATTTCCCCGGGCACTCCAGCCGCCATTGCAATCGCTGTAGCGGCCAGTGCATTTTCCGGCATAACACGGGTCTCCGACATTAAAATGTTTTTTTGACCAAAAGCTGTCAACGCCCCATTTTGTATGGTCGCGTCGGCATTTTCCTTCGTGCTGAAAAACACCGTTTTGGCACTCGGGCGCATACTTCGAGTTATGGCATTATCCAAGTTTAACACACAAATGTCATTTTGTCCCTGATTTTCGAAAATTCGACTTTTTGCGGCAATATAATTTTCCATGGTAAGGTGACGGTCGAGATGGTCTTCCGTCATATTAAGCACCGCACTTATCTTAGGCCTAAACGCGCTTATCGTCTCAAGCTGAAAGCTGGAAATCTCCGCCACCACAATACTATCCTCATCAAGCCCCGTCACCAGCGACGTAAGCGGAACCCCAATATTACCGGCTATCACCGTCTTGGGATTAAACCGCCTCAAAATCTCACCCACCAGCGTAGTCACCGTGGTCTTACCATTCGTACCCGTTATCGCAATCATCGGACAAGGACACAGCCGATAAGCCAGCTCCGCCTCACTCCAAACAGGCTTACCCGCATTTTGGGCCATTTTGATGAAGGTTGCATACATACTAATCCCGGGGCTAATCACCACAATATCAAAATCCAAAACAAAATCATCAGGCTCCTCGCCTAACCTAAGCGAAATCCCCTTCTCCGCAGGGTCGTAGTCCCACTCTATCTCCGTTCGCAAATCACTCGCAGTCACAAACGCCCCAAGCTGACGCAAAACCAATGCAGCCGCCTGCCCGCTACGAGCCATCCCACAAACCAGCACATTCTTACCCTCAAACATCCTTAAACCCCCATAAGCGCGAGATAGCCCAACAAACAAGCCATGGCTGTGATTATATAAAAGAAGGCCACAACCTTAGTCTCAGGCCAATAAACTTCAAACGTATGATGGATGGGAGCCATCTTAAAAAACCGCTTCCCGCCCGTCATCCTAAAATACCCAACCTGAATAATAACCGACAATGTCTCCGCCACATAAATCACCGCAACAATCACCAAAAACAGCGGCATATTAAGCATAAGCGCGACTGCCGCCACAAATCCACCCAGCGCAAGCGACCCCGTATCCCCCATAAAAACCCTCGCGGGGTGAGAATTAAACAACAAAAACCCAAGCAGCGACCCCACCGCAGCCCCCGTAACAGGCAGCACAGGAGAATCCAACATCCAAGCAGAAAACATAAAAAACACAGCAATAAGCGCAGTAACCCCTGCGGCCAAGCCATCCAAGCCATCAGTCAAATTGGCTCCATTAGAAGCACTCAAAAAAATAAACACAACAAAAAACGGAAACAAAAACCCAAAATCAAACGTAAGCTCCGGGAAAAACGGAATCAAAATCTCACTAGTAAACCCTTCCAGCCCTCGCCAATAAAAGAAAAACCCAACAGAAACCACAATCTGCCCCAGCAGCTTATGCCAAGCCCTCAGCCCCAAATTCTGCTTCTTTACAATCTTCAAAAAATCGTCCAAAAACCCAATCAGCCCAAACCCAAGCGTAGCACCCACAACACCCAGCGCATGAGGATTACCCCTCATAAAAACCATCGCCGCCAACAAAAAGCTAACAATAATCATAATCCCGCCCATAGTAGGCGTACCCGCCTTCTTCTTATGCGCCGTAGGCCCGTCATCCCTAATATACTGCCCAAACTTCAACCTAACCAACGACGGAATCATCATCGGACATAACACCAAATTAGCCACAAAAGAAATAAGTACCGCATAAACAGCCGCATTTATTGACGTATCCATAATATTGCTCCTTTTACAACCTTAGTTCAAAATCAAAACCTTGGGGCTTTGCCCCAAACCCCACAACCTTTTGAAAAAGGTTGACCAAAACTTTGTCATTTTAGTAATGATACGACTTGTTCGAGTTTCATGCCTCGTGAGCCTTTTACGAGAATCATATCATCTGACCGCACCACGTCGTTTAAAACTTCCAGCGCGGCGTCCAATGTGTCGAAATGCGTGTGCGCGTTAATGTGACGTGACAATTCACCAATAGCCACTACCAAATCCACGCCCGCCTCTGCCGCAAATTCGCCTACCTCGCGGTGGCGGGCTTCGGCTACGTGGCCCAGTTCGTTCATGTCGCCCAGGATTGCTACGCGGCGGCGGTGGGAATTTTCGGGCGTTTTGCGGCATAGCACCTTGATTGCTTCTATCATGGAAGCGGGGTTGGCGTTGTATACGTCGTCGATGATGGTTTTGCCGCCTGATTCGAAGATATTTAGTCGTCCTTCGGGTGGGGTAAAGCTTTCGAATGCGGCGGTAATCTCGACGGGTGTTACGCCCATTTCCAGGCCTACCACGGTAGCGAGAAGTGCGTTCATAACCATGTGCGAGCCGGGGATTGGTACGGTTAAGCGTACTTTTTCGCCATGCCATTCGAAAACGCAGCGCGTTTCCTGAAAGCCCACAGGGTCGGCCTTCAATATATTAGCCGCTGCGGGGAAAAGAACATTAAAATCCTTAACCTTTTCGGCGGCAATCGTCCCTGTTAAAAGCGGGTCGTCGCCGTTTAACACAACTATGCCCTCGGGTCGTAGGCCGTCTACGATTTCCAGCTTGGCGTGCAAAATTCCCTCGCGGTTTTCGAAATTTTCTATATGGGCGTCACCTATATGTGTGATTACTGCTATGTCGGGTACGCCCACTAAGCTTAGCTCGTGGATTTCGTTGGCGTGATTCATGCCCATTTCCAGTACGAGTACCTCGTCGTCGGCTTCCAGTTGAAAAATGGACAGCGGCATTCCGATGTCGTTGTTAAAGTTGCCTATGGTGCGCTTTGTGCGGTATTTGCGTGAGAGGATATCCGCTACCATGTCCTTTGTTGTGGTTTTGCCCGCGCTGCCTGTGATTGCGACGACTTTTACGTCGTGTTTTCGGCGGTAGTAGTCGGCCAAATCCATCAGTGCGCGCCTTGTACTTTTTACATATATTATCGGAATGCTTGTGTCGCTTACTGCATTTTCGCGCTCCGTGAGTGCGCAAATCGCGCCTTTTTCTGCGGCTTGGCCTATGAAATCATGCCCATCCACCTGCACACCCGCCAGCGGAATAAAAAGCGACCCTGCCGCTATTTTTCGCGTGTCTGTACAAATCCCTTCTATATACATGGGATTTATTACGTCACCGAGCAGTCGTCCGCCTGTTGCTTTTACTATTTCTTGGATATCCAGTTTCATTATTAGTGCCTCCGTTTTTATACTCTCCACTAAAATAGTATGCGCCATTTTCAAGCTTTATGGTATATCTACAAAAAAACCGCCGAAGCGGTTTTCTTATTTATGCAAGTCCGGTTTCTTTTTTCCACTTCTCTACCATGGGTTTTGTTGCGCGTTTGATTTTTGCTTCCGGGTACGGGCTTTTTGGGCCGCCTACTCCGTAAAAAAAGTGGGATTCATCTTTTGTCATGTACAGGTGTTCTTCGTAGCCGTTGGCTTGACCAAACTCGCCTACATTTTTTGTGCCTAATTTTGTGGCGTCGTCGGTGTCGTAAGTCTTTTTATTGATGATTGCTTTCATGTCGTGCCTCCATTTTTTTTATAATTTATTACAATATACAACATTCCCGCTTAATTTTCAAGTGCTTCTGCTGCGGTCTCAAAATCATCGAAGTGATGCTTGGTTGTGCCTATGATTTGGTAGTCCTCGTGGCCTTTGCCTGCGATGATTAGCGCGTCGTCGGGCGTTAGCATTTTTACGCCTGCAAAGATGGCGTCGCGGCGGTTTTCCAGTATTTTGTACTCGGAAGAAACGGGAGAAACGCCGCCTTCTACTTGTGCTAAAATTTCCATGGGGTTTTCCGTGCGCGGGTTGTCGGACGTCAGAATGCAGAAGTCCGAAAGCGTCGCGGCGATTTTTCCCATTATCGGGCGTTTTGTTTTGTCGCGGTCTCCGCCGCAGCCGAATAGCGTGATTACGCGGCCTTTTGTGGTTTCGCGTACCGAGTTTATTATGTTTTCCAGCCCGTCGGGAGAATGCGCGTAGTCCACAAATACGTTTAGGCCGCGTGCGTTTGGTACGGCTTGGATTCTGCCGGGGACGCCGCTTAGGTTTGCTACCGCTTTGCGGATTTTTGGCATTTCTATGCCCAGGGCTTTTGCCGCGCCTATCGCCGCCAGTGCGTTGTATACGTTAAATTTTCCGCTCACGGGTAGCGAAAATTCTTCGCCGCCGAGTGTAAAAGACGACCCGTCGGCGCGGCGCTCCGTATGTATTGCCTGTAAATCCGCGCTCCCCAAGCCATATGAAAAATGCGGACGCCCACCCATATGCTCCACCATCGTACCGCTAAACGGGCAATCCGTGTTAATTACACCTATACGCGACTGCGCAAAAAGCTTTGCTTTGGCAAGCATGTAGTTTTCCATAGTCCCATGGAAATCCAAATGGTCTTGCGTCAAATTTGTAAACACGCCGACATCAAATGTAAGACCTTCCATTTTAAGAAAAGCCAGCGCGTGCGAAGACACCTCCATCACAACATCCCGCACCCCCAGACGTGCCATTTCTGCAAAAATGCGGTGCAGCTCGGGTGGGTCGGGCGTGGTAGACGTCGCAAACGCGATATCCATGGCCTCGCCCAGCGCACGTATCCCCGTTGTGCCGATAATCCCCGTTTTGCGCCCGCAAGCCCGTAAAACTTCTTCTATAAAATACGTGGTCGTCGTCTTGCCGTTAGTCCCTGTGACGCCGACAAGCCTAAGCTTTTCCGCAGGATTATCATGTAGGTTGGCAGACACATACGCGAGCGCGCTACGCGTATTCTCCACAGAAATTACACCAATACCGCTCGGCACTTCCCCCGTGAAGCCATCCTCAACCAAAACCGCAACCGCGCCTGCCGCCACTGCTCTATCAATAAAATCATGCCCATCCACGGTAAGCCCACGCAAACAGACAAAAAGTGCGCCCGCCTGCACCGCACGAGAATCATAAACCACCTGCGTAATCTCCCCGTCAAACGACACAACCACCCTATGCGAAATCCCTGCGAAAAGCTCGTTAATCTTCATGTCATCCACTCCGTTTACATATTATCCCCAATATTGTCAAGGGGACAGTTCTGTTGGCAAATTTCCTGCATTTATGCGGGACGGAGCGCTTTTATCAAAAACATCTACCGCACCCGCCCATACATAATACAATATGCACGTACCGCCGTTTTTATGGCATAAATATCTTATACCCATGATATATGTACGTCAAATCACAGCAATAAATAAAAAGAAAATTTGCACCTACAAAAAACCATGTTATTATGCAATCGGTAACAAAAAAGAAGTAGTGACCATGAGGTGTTGCAAGCACCCCATGGCGAGTGTAGGGATACATCCACATCACCAACACACAGGGCTTTCGCCCACGAAACAATCGACAACGCCATCAATGCCAACGAAAAACGGTTATCGACATGGGGATATTTGCGTAAGGACATAATCGCCCTTAACCGCACGGCAGATAAATTTTATGAAAAGCATGAGGACGAAATCCGCACCCACGAAAACGCCTTGCGTGATTTGAAAGATTACAAACGCCCTCTGTTTACGGTTAAAGAGATAGACGAGGAAATCGCCAAAGGCAAAAATGCCAACGTGCAAAACGCAAAATATTACAGGACAGCAAAGGCAGAGCATACCCGCTTTACCACCGTTCACCGCAAGCTGTACGCCGTCAATAGCGAACACAAACCCAAAGCACCGCAACGGCAAAAACAGCGTTCACAGGATAAGGAGCGGTAGCTACCGATTTTGTTTCCGCAGGGGCAAAGGTATGATATAATGCCCTTGCGGAATTTCCTGCGGAAAAATTATAAAATACCTTTACATCGAACATCGTTTCGGGTATAATGAAATAATAAGATAACCGCAGTAATTTTGTTTTCTACGCCGAAGCACTCCATTTAGTGCTGACAACCATGATATGCGGATTTTGGATTAGGGCAAATAACATTACTGACCCAAGTTCTATTGAGTTTCACATAGGAGTTGGCACTGCATCTGTTGTGGTTTCATTCATTACAGCAATTCTGCTTATTGTGCTGTTAGCTCGCATGAAAAAGAGAGGATAACTTGATTGCTAATTTAATTACAGCAAGCAGAATAACAGGAGCTATGTTGCTCTGGTTTATTGAGCCTTTTTCTGCCCTTTTCTACACCACATATCTCGCGTGCGGCATAAGCGATGTGCTGGACGGTCATATTGCGAGAAAAACGAACACGGTTAGCAAGTTTGGTTCAGCTTTAGACAGTATTGCCGATTTTATTTTGACTCTTGTCATGCTCCTTATATTTATCCCGATACTGGCGTGGGAACGGTGGATGGTTTGTTGGATTATAGGAATTGCTATGGTTAGATTCATATCTATGGGCGTGGGGTTTTGGAAATATCGTAGCCTACCTTTGTTGCACACCTACGCAAATAAAGCTACGGGAATTGCGCTGTTTTGTTTCCCCTTGTTCTATCATATCGTTGGATTGACTGCTACCGCAATTCTATTATGTAGTATTGCAAGTCTATCTTCTTTGGAAGAATTGACAATAAGTATTCGGTTAAAAAAACTCAATAGAGATATTCGCAGTTTGTTCACAAAATAAGCATAACGCCGTGGATGGATAAAAATTCCGCTGTTTCGTGATTATTGAGATTAGTAGTAAGTTATAACGATAGACTCCCGAAAGGGGCAATAGCCTATGGACGAGAAAAGCGAAGTCATCAGCATTGATTATTCCCTCCTCATGGACTTGCGGGTTGATTTCGCCTTCAAGACCTTTATAGAGGGCAATATCGAAGCACTCATCTCGTTACTCAACGCCATTTTTGCCAACGCAAAAAT
>WQRQ01000105.1 GCA_009786685.1 Defluviitaleaceae bacterium | reverse complement strand
GAGTGGCAAATGATTAGGACTTTACAATTTGGTATACCTTGCATATAATATGGGTATAAAAAAAGAGAGAACGCTTCGTGGGCGTCCTCTCGGGCACAACCGCTAAAAAGACGGCGGGGTTGCTTCAGAATTTAAAAGCTAAAGTCGAAGAAAATAGTCGACTCTCCCGTGCGAACAGGGGTCGGCTATTTTTTCGTTAGTTTGATAATCACTATTATCAGTCCGATTAATGCGACAAGGAATAATCCAAAAGTCAACATAATCATCATAGAATCATAGGACATCGCGGGTATCACCCCTTTCGGTCGGATAAATTTCTATCCTCCTTTCAGGAAGCAACCCCTATAACAGAAAAAATTTGTACCGCCTATCGCAATGTGCTTGACATTATTCTACATAAATTTTATATAACTGTCCACCTTTCGTGTTTCACATAGTGTGTAACCGTTTGTTTTTGTCCCAAAATCACTGTATTCTATTGCTTGGGTGAAAAAAATGCTTGTAATTTCCTACGGCACGGAGATAGAAAAAATCACGTACGAAGCCTTGGCGGCGTCGGATATCGGCGGGTATTTGCAACCGCATTTTTCTGTTGCGATTAAGCCTAATTTGGTGGTATCGCGCCCCGCCAGCGAAGGCGCGACTACGCACCCGGAGGTTGTTGCGGGTATTATCCGTTTTCTGCTGGATTTTGGTGTGTCTGTGCGTAAGATTTCCATTATCGAAAGCTCGTGGATAGGCGACGATACGCGCCGTGCGTTTTCTGCGTGTGGGTACGAGCCGCTTAGGGAAAAGTACGGCGTAGAGCTGTTCGACCTAAAGCAAGATACCTGCGAAAAGCGCGAGTACAAAGGCGTATCCATGCAAATATGCCGTCGTGCCTTGGAAACGGATTTCCTGATAAATGTGCCTGTATTAAAAGCACACTGCCAAACCCGCCTTACATGCAATATGAAAAACCTCAAGGGCTGCATACCCGACACAGAGAAACGCCGCTTTCACACCCTCGGTTTGCACAAGCCGATAACCGCACTAAACGCCCTTACAAAAACGGGCTACTGCGTAGTAGACGGAATCTGCGGCGACCTCACCTTTGAGGAGGGTGGAAATCCAACTTATGCAAATCGAATAATAACAGGCTGCGACCCCGTGATGGTGGATTCTTTTTGTGCGGAGCTGATTGGCTATGGCCCGCACGACGTAGAGTATCTTTCTCTAGCCCAAAAATGGGGGTTAGGGGAGCTTTTCNCCCCCGACACTCCCGTGAAGGAACTTTTCGCGGACAAAAAGCCTTCCAATACAAAAAAAGCCGCACGTGTCGCCACACGCTACGAAAAAAACATCACCGAAAACGGCGCGTGTTCCGCCTGCTACGCCGCACTCATCCACGCACTCCACAGAATGGGTGGCTCAAACCAAAAATTTATCATCGGACAAAATTCAACCGACGATAATTTATCGTCGGTTGAATTTCAAAATAAAATAGGCATAGGCAACTGCACAAAAAACTTTCCCCGACATATCGCGGGTTGCCCCCCCAACGCAAAAAAAATAATAGAAAAATTACAAAGTTTTGATTAAACTTTTTCAAAAGTTTACAGGGTTTGGGACAGCGTCCCAAGGTCTTAAAAACAGGAGGACTAAGTATGAAAACCTACTACATCACCACCCCAATTTACTATCTAAGCGGCGACCCGCACATAGGCCATACGTATACCACGGTAGCCGCTGATGCTATGGCGCGTTACAAAAAAAAGCGCGGTTATGACGTAAAATTTCTCACGGGCTGTGACGAGCATGGTCTAAAGGTAGAGCAAGCCGCAGAAAAGGCAGGCGTTTCTCCTCAGGAGTTTGTGGACAACCTAGCCGAGATATTCAAAGGTATATGGGAGCTTATGAACTGCGAATATGATTTCTACCAGCGCACAACAAACCCCGCCCACTGCGAATCGGTAAAACGAATTTTCAAAAAATTATACGACAAGGGCGACATCTACAAAGGCAGCTACGAAGGCCTATACTGTACGCCCTGCGAAACATTTTTCAGCTCCCGCGACCTAAAAGACGGCAACTGTCCCGACTGCAACCGCAAGGTAGAAACAATCAGCGAGGAGTGTTATTTTTTCCGCATGGGAAAATATCAGGACGCCCTCGTAAAGCACTTTGACGAAAACCCCGAATTTTTGCTGCCGCTTTCCCGCAAAAACGAGATGATGAACAACTTCATAAAACCGGGACTGGACGACCTGTGCGTGTCGCGCACTTCGTTTAAATGGGGAATCCCCGTGGACTTTGACCCCGAGCATGTAATCTACGTTTGGATTGACGCGTTGCCAAACTATGCCACCGCACTCGGTATGTACTCCGATGACGACAGCAACTACAAAAAATACTGGCCTGCGGATTTGCATTTGATGTCAAAAGAAATCGTGCGCTTTCACTCAATCATATGGCCGTGCATTTTGCTTGCGCTTGGCGAGCCGCTTCCAAAGCAAGTTTTTGGACATGGCTGGCTGCAATACGAAGGCCAAAAAATGGGCAAATCCCTCGGCAACGCAATCTGCCCAAAAGCCCTTGTAGCAGAATACGGCGTAGACGCAATCCGCTATTTTCTACTACGCGAGTTTACCTTTGGGCCGGACGGCAACTTCACCCAAGTCGCCCTAATTAACCGCTACAACGCCGACCTCGCAAACGACCTCGGCAACCTTCTGTCCCGCACCGTTGGCATGGTAGAAAAATACTTCGGCGGCACACTACCAAAAGCCGACCCCACACCAACCCCCCACGACGCCGACCTTATAGAACTAGCCACCACCATGCTCGAAAAAGTAGAAAACCGCATGGACAAACTCGCCTTCTCCGATGCCCTAAACGAAATCTGGAATGTAGTACGCCGTGCAAACAAATACATCGACGAAACCGCGCCGTGGATTCTCGCCAAAGACGAAACAAAAAAATCCGAGCTTGCCACAGTCCTCTACAACCTGGCCGAAACCCTACGCATAGTCTCCATCGCCATCTACCCCGTAATGCCAAACACGCCCTCCATCATCCGCGAACAACTAAACATCACCGACACAACCCTCTCCGAATGGGAAAGCGCGAAAAAATTCAACCTTCTCCCACGCGAAGTAACCGTTAAGAAAGGCGCACCTGCATTTCCGCGTATAGAAAAGAAGAATGAATAAAATCTTGGGGCTTCGCCCCAAACCCCACAAGGGGACGCGTCCCCTTGACCCCATCATTTGGAAGGTGACATGAATTGAGGATAATTGACACTCATGCCCACTATGATAACGATAGGTACGACGATGACCGCCATGAAATTATTA
The DNA here is from genome assembly GCA_009786685.1 of Defluviitaleaceae bacterium. GTDB lineage: Bacteria > Bacillota > Clostridia > Lachnospirales > WQUN01 > WQVC01. The sequence continues at coordinate 6,844 of WQRQ01000105.1, read as the reverse complement.
CCGCCTTACCCAAAAACGGCGTTGAGTTGGTAATAAATATTGGCTGCGATATGAAGACGTCAAAGGCTTCTGTAAAGCTTGCGGAGGCTTATTCGCATGTTTATGCCACGGTGGGTTCGCACCCGCATTATGTAAAGGAAATGACGGAGGATACTCTTGCAGCCATGACAAAGCTTGCTAAGAGCAAAAAAGTTGTAGGTTTTGGCGAGATTGGTCTGGATTTCTTTCATAACCATTCGCCGCAGGATACCCAGAAATACTGGTTTAAGCGGCTGCTGTGGCTTGTTGCCGACCTAAAGTTGCCTGCTGTCATCCATTCTCGCGACGCAAACGACGAGGTCTTTAAAATGATAAAATCCTCGCCTGTGCGTAGCGGCGTAATTCACGCGTTTTCTGGCGACGCACCGCTCGCCAAGGCTTACGTAGACATGGGCTTTCATATAGGAATCGGCGGTGTGGTTACATTCAAAAAAACAGACGCGTTGCAAGAAGCAGTTGCCGTAACTCCGCTGGAAAAAATCCTCCTCGAAACCGACTGTCCCTACCTGTCCCCGGAACCCCACCGAGGCAAGCGCAACGAATCCGCCTATCTAACATATGTAGCCGAAAAAATTGCAAAAATAAAGGGCGTAACAACCGAAGCCGTATACGCCCAAACTAACGAGAATGCCAAGGAGTTGTTTAGATTGTGACAACGGTATTATCTCCAAAAGCGGCAAAATATCTGGAACGCTTAAACGAGCCAATAAAAAGCAGAATCAAGGCTGCTCTAAAAAAGTTAGAAAATGAGCCACCTCAAGGTGATATCAAAGCAATGGCAGGACAGGAAGGTTTTAGGCTAAGGGTTGGGATGTATCGTATCTTGTTTGGCATAAGAAATGATGTTATTGTGGTTGTAGATATTGGATTGCGTGGGCAAATTTATAAGAGGAGGTAATTACATGACTATTCGGCAGGAAATTCATAGTTTTATAGATGATATGCCTGAAAGCAAATTAATCGCATTAAAGCCTCTGCTTTATACTTTGGTAAACGACGCTATTGTTATTGAAAAAAATTTAACAGGTGAAGAACTCCACTTGGTTGCCAAAGGAATGGCTATGTATGAAGCTAATCCCGATAGCTTCATTTCGCTTGAAAACGTAGGATAGTTGGTGTTTAACGCCGCCGCACCGTTCCCAAGCCTGCTACGCTGCGTGTGACTTCTGCGCCGCCGTCGTAGCGTACGCTTCCTACGCCTGCAATGCTTACGTTTAGGGTGTCGGTGGCGTATATGTCGGCGTTTCCTGCGCCGGCTACATTTACGGTGGCGTGTGTTGCAGTAAAATTAAATGCTTCCACGTTAGCCGCTCCTGCGATAGAAATACTCAGCGTCTCCGCTCTACCTCCTGCGAGTATAACATTAGCTGCGCCCGCCACATCAATTTCCAATGTGGCGACATCCAGAACAATATCTGCGTCCACAGCACCCTGCACGAAAATGCTGTTTAAATCGGGTGCGTTTACATAAAGTCGAGGGGTGTTACGCGCTCCCGTGTTAAAATTTCGTGTCGAGCTTATATACAAAACCCCATCGCGTACCTCGGCCTCGACAAACTCGAAAAGATTGCTCTGGATATACATGTTCACAGAAAAACTATCTGCTTGCCCAACAACCAACTCGTACCCACCGCTTATATGCAGTCCTGTAAAGCCTGTCGCTCGGATGGTGTGTGTCTCCATGTTGCCGCGCCCGCGTACGGAGCGCACTCCGGGATTTGCGCTAACGCAGCCCGCGAATAGTGCCAATGCGGTAAAAATTAATACTGCCATGCAAAATTTTTTCATTTATATCCCTCCATTGGTTTAGTTTCCATAGTTAAATTGTACACGGCCGCTAACGGTGGTTATTGTGATGGGGTGGTGTCCGCTGCCGCCCGTGTGTGTGGCGCGTTGGCCGCTATGCCGTGTTCCGTTAATCGTCACAACGCCGGAAGTGGTGGAAATCGAATAATTGAAATCTCGCGAGCTACCGATAACATCCGCGGTTATGCGTCCGGAAACGGTGCTTAAATAAGTTTCAGCCGCGTCGGATTCGAAAATCGAAGCATTCAGCGCGCCGCTAACAGAATGCGCCCTAAGATTTTGCCACGAAGACGCCATAACGTCAATCGCGCCGGAAACACTTCCCAAGCTGATATCCATAAAGCCCGTAACCCACATAAGCTGAATTGCTCCGCTTGTGGTGTTTACGTTAATGTCGTCATAGGTGATATTTATGATATCGACGCGCCCCGAGACGCTGTTTGCTTTTATTCTTACGGTTTCATCTAAAGGGATACGTATTCGGATTGTGCCGCCTTGTGGTAATCCGCCGCGTTCGTATTCTGTGGAATCTACGGTTAGCACACCGTTTCGGAATTCGGCGGCGTCCCGTGGGATATTTTTAAATTCTACGCCTACGGTCTCGTCCGTGTCTATTCCTTCTATTATGATTCCTGCCGCTGTTGTGCTTACGGAGATTTCTGTGATATTGCCGCTTAGGGGCTTTAGCGACCATTCCGCTGTTTCTGCACCCCAGTCGCTTCCAAGCGAAAATAACGAAATATGTCTGTTTCCAATTGTAAAATACGCCCCCCGCGCCCCGGAAAGCCACCCGATAGAAAACAACACAATCCCCGCCAAAATGCAGCCCAGCCCAAAGTACGTCCAGTTAAATTTTTTAGTTTTTCCCATCGTTTGCGCCTCCTTTTTTGTCGCTGATTTTTTTGCTTACATACCTTGGGATTACAGGAAAACCGCGCAAAATCCAAGCCATAAGATTAAACACAAAAATGCAAACCCCAATCGTGACAAGCCCACCGCCCAAAGCAAGCAAAGACGCCCCAAAATCCTGAAACATAATAAACGGGAACGAGAATATCGAAACAATTCCCGCAAAAAGCAAACTCACACCCAAAATAAAAAATGTAAAAATTAGAACAATCAAAACAATAAATAGCGCGAAAGCCACCGAAGCCAAAGTAATAATCACCGGGAATCCGATAGGCACGGCAAAAATGGCCAAAATCACAAGCCAAGCGGTTTTAACTCCGCTAATCCCCGCAGGTGGGGGTGGGGGAGGCGAAGCTTCCGCAGGGAAGGTCGCGTTTGCTATGATTTTTGCTGCTACTTCTGCGGGGGTTCCCAGTTGCGCCAATGCGGCTTCTTCGCTGTCGGCGTCGCTGATGTAGCCTTCGTAGTATTCCAGCGCGTCGCGCCTTTCGCTTTCGGGTAAGATTTGTAAGCGATTGTTTAGTTGCTTCATAAATTCCACTTTAGTCATTGCGACGCACCTCCATTTGAATGGGGGCTGCGCCCCCAATCCCCCTCGTTACGCGGGAGTGAATCCCGCTCCACTCCGCTCCCGCGTGCCGCGCAGGGCGCGGCAGGTGGATGTAATATCATATTTACCCGTCGTTTGAAATCCGTCCATTCCTCGCTGCATAGCCGCAGCCGCTCCAGCCCTCGGTCGGTGATTCTGTAATATCGCCGGTTTCGGCCATTGTGCGGCATGTCGTATACGGTGAGGCAGTCGTCGGTTTGTAAGCGGCGCATAACGGGGTACAAGGTTGATTCCGAAACACCAAGCACATCCTTAACCCTCTGCGTGAGGCTGTATCCATAGGCGTCTTCCTCGGAAAGAAGCGACAAAACACAGCCATCCAACAAAATCCCCGTAGCCTGAATCGCCATGGGCTGCACCTCCTTTTTGATTTTACAATATTATATGACGTATAATAATATATGTCAAACTTTTTTTGTAGAGCAATTTCCTAGCATAAAAAAACCAACTGATGATAATTTATCGTCAGTTGATTTTTTTATTTTCTAACTTACTTTAGCTTGCTTTAAGCTCCAGCCTTAGCCTGTCCGCTATCAGCGCGATAAACTCGCTGTTTGTGGGCTTTCCCTTGTGGTTGGATATCGTGTAGCCAAATAGAGAATCTATGATTTCTACTTTGCCGCGGCTCCAGGCTACTTCTATTGCGTGGCGGATTGCTCGTTCTACGCGGGAGGGGGTTGTATTGCATTTTCGGGCGATTGTGGGGTACAATTCCTTTGTGATGTAATTTAAAATATCTAGGTCGTTGACTGCCATCATAATCGCCTCGCGCATGTAGTGGTAGCCGCGAATATGCGCAGGTACGCCTATTTCATGCAAAATGCCCGTGATTTTTGTTTCCAGGTTTACTTCTTTGTTTTGGCGGCTGCGTGCGCCTACGCCTTTTTGGATTGGGCTTTTTAGCTGTTCTTTAAGCTGGCGGATTCTTGTAACCAAGGCTTCGAGGTCGAAGGGCTTGGCTATGTAGTACTCCGCACCGAGTTCTATCGCCTTTTGTGTGATTTTGTCCTGCGTTATTGCCGACAGGATAATGCATATGGGAGCGTAGGGTTGCTCTTCCGTGAGGTTTAGCTTTTCCAACACGCCCAGCCCGTCCAGCTTTGGCATTACACCGTCGATGATTGCGATGTCGGGCTTTAGGGTCTTGATTTTTTCCAGTGCTTCCATGCCGTCGTAGGCTACCCCTACCACCTTCATGTCCGATTGTTTCTCCAAGAAATTTGTAATCGCGTCACAAAATTCCCTGTTGTCGTCTGCCATTAAAATACTCATTTTTTTGTCGCTCATTATGCGAACCTCCTGTCATTTATTTCCATTTGTTGCCATTATAACAGGAAGAATCTGGAAGTCAACAACTTTTTGCAAACAAATACCAAAAAATACCAACAATTTTCACCAAAATACGCAAAGTACAAGTTTTATACTATTTAAAGGCGGTCGTACATATAATATGTAGACACGCATGTCGCGCAAAGACAGCGCGGCTTCGAGGGGATGGAAGCTTAATGGAAAACAGAAAAGACTTTATCAGGGGAATCAGCGCAGGTGCGCTAATAACCGCACTAATTATGCTGGTAGTAGTAGCAGGTATAAACGTGTACGCCCGCCAAATACGCTGGCGAGGCATAGACCCAAACACAAAAATAATGGAAATCTACGGCCTGCTAAACATGTTTTCGATAGTGCCGTTCGACAAGGACGAAATGCTCGAAAACATGTACCGCGGCTTCTTAGAAGGAGTAGGTGACCCATACACACAATACTTCGACGCGTCGGCACTGGCGGCATTCCACGCCCGCACAGAAGGCACATTCGTAGGTATAGGCGTCCACATTTCCGTAGAAGAAGACGACCCCTTCATCACAATCACAAATACCTTCCGCGACGCACCCGCCGCGAATGCAGGTATTCTTCCCGGCGACAAAATCGTAGCCGTAGACGGCATAGAAGTAATAGGCCGCCAACGCGAAGACGTAGTATCCATGATAACAGGCCCCGCAGGTACAACCGTAACCCTAACCATCCTACGCCCCTATGAACACGAACGCCTCTATTTCGAAATAACCCGCGCCCGCGTAGAAGTCCCCACCGTCTTCCACGAAATGCTGTACACAGAACAAGGCGCAGTAGGCTACATCCGCCTGGAAGGCTTCGACCGCGTAACCGCAAACCAATTCGACAACGCCCTATCCGAACTCTACTCCGATGGCATGGACGCCCTAATAATAGACGTCCGAAACAACCCCGGCGGCCTCCTATGTACAGTAAACTCAATAACCGACCGCCTAATCCCCGAAGGAATAATCGTCTACACAGTAAACGCCGCAGGCCGCCGAGAAAACTTCTACTCCGACGAAGCCCACCTGGGACTACCCCTCGTCCTCCTCGTGAACGAACGCAGCGCGTCTGCCTCCGAAGTCCTCTCCGGCGCAGTACGCGACGCAGGAATGGGTACAATAGTAGGCACACAAACCTTCGGCAAAGGCGTAGTCCAAAACCTACTCCACCTATCCGACGGTACAGCCATAAAACTCACCGTCCAAAAATACTTCACCCCCAGCGGCGAATCCATCCACGGCACAGGCATAACCCCCCACATAGAAGTAGAAATGCCCGAATCCCTAAGCCGCAGAATAGGAGCCATCTCCCCGGAAGAAGACATCCAACTACAAGCCGCATTGGAAATAGCAAACGGCAAAATGGAATAAAGCAGGTAAGAGCGGGTCGAAAACGGCTCGCTTTTTAATTTGCAAAAATTAAGACAAACTTACGGACAATGTCATAACATTTGTCACAAAATTACATATATGATAATCACGAGTTGAAAGGCACAACCTTTGCAACTGCTGCATTAACAGGCTCTAAACGTCAAACGAAATGCAACGTCCCTGCGTAAACCCTGCTCTGTTGTCACATGTTGCCTCGGTTGTCACACCTTGACGCTCACCCGTTTTACCCTTGGAGTTTGCTCACATTTACCGCAATATTTACACGCGTGGCGGTGCTTTATTTGTGGGTTTGCTTCAAGAAATATTCATATTGTACGGGAAATCCCTTGGCGGTGACGCCAATCTGCGCAGAGTATTTTATGGATTAACATAAGAAAACCAAGAAAAACAAGCGAAAGGGTGATTTTATAAAAAATTACGCTTATTGTCGTGTGTCTTCCAAAGACCAGCACGAATACCGCCAATTAACCGCAATGCACGAGCGCGGAATCCCACCGGAAAGAATATTTGTAGAAAAATTAAGCGGTAAAGACATAAAACGTCCCGTATTGCAATCTCTTATGAACAAGGTACAAAAAGGTGACACCGTTGTAGTGGAATCCATAAGCCGCTTTGCTCGTAATACAAAAGATTTGCTAAACCTCGTAGAGAAGCTAACAAAAAAGGGAGTGGAGTTTATAAGCCTAAAAGAGCATATAGACACCACAACCCCAACAGGGCGTTTTACATTAACTATTTTTGCCGCAGTAGC
>WQRQ01000104.1 GCA_009786685.1 Defluviitaleaceae bacterium | reverse complement strand
CCCCACCCCGCCAAAAGGCAAAATAGACACGCACGGCGGCTCCCCCCGTAGCTAAAACGTAGTATGAAAAGTATCAGGGTCAGGCCCGGTACGATGGTCTACATTAAGCCCGTCGATAACAGCAACTTCCTCGGCAGTAAGCGCGAAGTCAAACAAATCAATATTAGCCTTTATCCTGGCAGGCGTCACGGACTTAGGAATCGTCACCACACCAATCTCAATATTCCAGCGCAGAATCACCTGTGCAGTGGTTTTGCCGTATTTATTGGCGATTTTCACCAACGCTTCATTCGCGAGCAGATTCCCCTTAAAGTCGAAGTCCTTGCTGCCTCCGAGTGGGCTCCAGCTTTGTGGGGCTATGCCCTCGGCTTTGCATTTTTCCAAAAGGGGCTTTTGGGTTAGCAGCGGGTGCATTTCTATTTGGTTTAGGGCGGGGACTACGCTCCACACCTTTTTTAATGCGTCTATGTGGTGCGCGTTAAAGTTGCTTATGCCGATTGCCTTGGCGCGGCCGCTCTTGTGAATTTTTTCCATGGCCAGCCACGAGTTTACAAAGGCTTCGGGGACAGGCCAGTGAATCAGGTATAGGTCTACATAGTCCATGCCCAGGTTTTTTAGGCTCTGCTCGAAGGCGGCTTCTACGCTTTCTTCGCGTTGCGAGGTGTTTGAGAGCTTGGTTGTAATAAAAAGCTCTTCGCGTGGGATTCCGCATTTTTTTGCGGCCTCGCCTACCATTTCTTCGTTGTTGTATGCGGCGGCTGTGTCAATGCTTCTGTAGCCGGCCTCTACTGCCGACAGCATCGCGCCTACTCCGTCGCCATCGCTTTCCACGCGAAAAACCCCAAGTCCAAGCATTGGCATTTTCGCACCTGTGTTTAAAGTTAAGTATTTCATAAAATCCTCCTAGTTTATATCGTCAATTAATTCCAGTACACGCACAAGGTTTACGACGGCTTCCAGTGCATAAATCCGCGTGCCGTTTGCCTGCGGGCGGAAAGTGCGGTCGGGATAGCCTATCATAACCCTGTGATTAACAGCCACTTGCGCAGACAGCCAATTTTCCGGGGTAAAGTACGCGTGGTCAATAAATTCCGAAGAAATCGGACGATTTTGCGGCGGAATTACGGGGTTTCCGAGAGCGATTGCCCTGCCTGTGATGGCGGCGATTTCTTCGCGAGTGATGATTTGGTTGGGATTAAACCTTGCGGCCGGGTCGAAGGGGCCAAGCAAGCCTGCGGCAAAAACCCTGCTCACGCCGTCAAAGAAAACATTAGGCGGCGGAACATCCACAAATCCCGAGACATTGGCATCTGCACGCGGAAGCTGCATAGCAAAGGAAAGCAACTGAGCAAACTCGCCTCGTGTGATGGGAGTATCGGGGTGCAAATATTCCATAGGCGCGACAAGGCCGGAATAAGCCGCAGTATAGGACTGAACAAATCCCCAATGCGTAGAATGAATATCATCAAACCGCGCCCTATTATGCATTATTGCCTGAACGCCCGGGAAAATAGTGCTGGTAACAATTTCATTTTGCGAAGGCATACGGAACGGCACAAACTCCAGCCAGGCGCGGCTAAACATAACACCGGCAGGGCGCATATGCCCGGCGGTGTTCATAAGTGTAAAAATCATTTGCAGCGGACGTGTAAATTCAAATGCCGTAAAGAAAACTTCTCCGCTGTAGGCAAACAGCAACTCCACTTTAAGCTCCACAAGGGGCGATAGCAATTCCCCGTTGGGATAAACGGCAAAAAACATATCCGTTCTGGAGGTATCGTTGCTTCTGTTTATAAGGCTAATGCGCACATTTACCTGGCTTGTCGTAAGCCCCTGCGCGGCGATGGCAGCCCTTCCGCCCCAGACAATATCAAAGAAATTAGAAGGAATCCTAAGCCGCACGATGGGCGTAACAATATCAAATTCCCCGGGCAAGTTTTCCAAAATATCCGCGCCTATGATTACCGACGCAACATCGTCCATAAATTCCGGGTTAACTCGCGCCCTGTTTAAATCCCAGCGCATATTATTCAAGTTAACAGCCGCACCGCCCGTCAAAAACATAAAGCCTGCACCGGGCTGGTTTAGCTGCTGCGTAGGCGGCGTAGGGTGCGGGCCAATAGCAATCGGCGGCAAAGGAGCGTCCGGCAAAGATGTATCAATGATTGTCATTGTAACGGTTGGGTTAGCCCCGCGATTAACCACAAAAGTCAAATCCCAGCTACCAATCGGCAGCCGCCGCAAAAACGACCGATTAATCGTAAACAAATAAGGGTTGATTGCATTACGCGTAAAGTCCGTAAACTCGCGCAAATCAACCTCCCCATATCGCAAGGCATTAAAATTAAAATCCAGAGTGTTAAGATGAAGGGTAAAATCGCGATGCAAAGCACCATCAGGGTTTAAATCGAAGGTAAATTCCAGCGGCCAAACACCCGAGCTTGCCGCCACATTTCCCACAGAAAGTCCATAAGGCGTAAACACGGGCATATTAACGATTCCCTGTCGGATATTCCTAAAATGGATGGTATTAGGCACTCGCAATTCAATGGCAGTGTCGATTGCACGAATCGGTGACCCTGTAATATTAATCGCCACCACGGTACTGCTTACACGTTCCGCAGGCGCGGCAATAAGCCCCGCAGGCAAGCCCGTAACCCAAAAATCCCAAGGGGAAATATCTTCTAAAAAATAACCGCCATCCAGCGTAAAAAGCACCTGCGCATTTACAGGTACACCAACAAACAAAGGAGTAAGCCCGCCCATTTCCGCAGTGATACCCGCGCCGCCAAAAGTAATATTAAAATAACGCGGCGTAAAATCAACACCGCCGTTACGCTCAGTAGGAATCGTAGCACGCAAGCGCACAGTACCCTGCCCGTTGCCCGTGACATACAAAATATTATCGGGTACGATATTTTCTTCCCCAACAGTCACAGCCGCAAGCGTACCCGGCCCAATCGTGGAGATATTAACCACGCTCCACTCAATATCGCTTTCTACAGGAACATGATTAGCCCCCCTCGCAGGGAAAAGCGAAACCATCTCATCCAAATCCATAGGCACATGCACCTGCCCAAAGGTATTGGAAAGCGACATGCTCGCCACAGGCAAATGCACCTCTTCGCCAAAAGCCGCCACAGGCACGGCAACCGCCAAAAGCACCATAATCAGCGCGAATATTTTTTTCATTGTAAATCCCCCTTATTATAAATCCAAACGATACCGCGCACATCTTACAATAATTATGCAAAAAATGATACGAGAACGTACGTTTTCCAGTCCTCGCCTTCCCGTATCGTGTTTTTTTCCTTTTTATTCTGCAAAAAATTTGACAATTAACAGGTTCCATGTTAATGTGCGCGCAGTTACACATTTTTTACATCCGTAGGAGGATTTATGAAAACAGGTACAGTAAAGTGGTTCAACGCAGAAAAAGGATACGGGTTTATCTCTATCCAAGGTGAAGATGACGTATTCGTACACTTCTCCGCAATTCAAACAGAAGGCTTCAAAACCCTCGAAGAAGGCCAAGAAGTTCAGTTTGAAGTAGTTCAAGGTGCAAAAGGCCCACAGGCCGCCAACGTGACTCGCGCATAGTCTTTGGTTTCGAGAGAAACTGTCTCCGCGCCAAGGCTATTTATATAGAAATAAAGCGTTTTTGACAGTTCCAAACACTTTGAATCCTTGCCCCTTTTCCCAAAGGGGCTTCTTTTTTGGAGGAATGACACATGTTCGTAGTAATAGAAGGCCTCGACGGCAGTGGAAAATCCACACAAACACGCCGCCTCGGAGAATGGTTTACCAAAAGAGGTGTCACATGCCTAACCACAAACCAGCCAAGCAACGGCACGATAGGCACTCTCGCCCGCGAGGTAACAAAAGGCGCGTTTCCGGTGGATAACGAGGCTCTCTCACTACTTTTTGCCGCGGAGCATTTGCAACATTACAAACAAGTAATCGAGCCGGCACTAAACCGAGGAGAATATGTAATCTGCGACCGCTACTACTATTCCAATTTGGTATACCAAGGCAAAACCCCGGAGCTTTTCGAGCGGATTCTTTCCTATAACTATGCGGTTATGAATCCTCCCGCAAAAAAGCCCGACGCAGTAATATACCTCGACGCCGCCCCGGAAGAATGCATGAGAAGAATCACCGCCAACCGCGCAGAAATCAGCATATTCGAAAAAACCGACAAGCTAAAAGCCCTGCGCAACCGCTACAACAGCACCTTTGAATACCTTCGCAAAACAGAAAAAATAATAACAATCCAAACCGAAAACCTAAACCAAAACCAAGTTTATGAAAAAATCGTGAATAAAATCGCCCCGCTTTGTTCAACATAAATAAAAATATTGAACGAGGCGGTTTTTTTATGCTAAGAAAATTCTATGTATGTCTACTGCTCTTTGCTATTTTTAACACTACAACAGTGTACGCGATGCCCCTTTCGCGCAAAATTATTGTACTCGACGCAGGGCACGGCGGTTGGGACCCCGGCAAAGTAACAGGCAAAATCGAAGAAAAAAACATTAACTTGGAAATCGCAAAAAAACTACAAACCTATCTGGAACAAGGCGGAGCAACGGTAATAGTCACACGCCTGGAAGACAAGGAGCTCGGCAAAAGCAAACAAGGCGACATGCACGCAAGGCGAGTAATCGCAAACTCCAGCCACGCCGATATCTTTTTGAGCATTCACCAAAACTCATACAGCAGCTCCAGTGTACACGGCGCACAGACCTTCTACTTTGACCAATCCGGCAACAGCGAAAAGCTGGCAACCGCCATCCAAAATCGCCTCTGCGAATTTGTAGACCCGTCAAACAAATTCCACCCAAAGGCTAACGACAACTACTTTGTCCTAAAACAAACCGCAATGCCCGCCGTCCTGGTAGAATGCGGATTTATGACAAACTACAACGAGCGCAACAAACTAATGGACGAAAGCTACCAAGAAAAAATAGCATGGGGTATCTACCTCGGCATAGTGGATTATTTCAATTAAACAAAAACGTCGGTTGAAAAATCGACGTTTTTGTTTTATAATCTTCCCCGCAGTACAAGCGTTTGTAGCTCAGGGGATAGAGCAACCGCCTCCTAAGCGGCAGGTCGCAGGTTCGATTCCTGCCAAGCGCACAGCATAAACAAAGGCTTCCAAAGCATTTGCTCGGAAGCCGTTTTTATTTTTTGACTAACACTTGACTACTTAACAAAATATTTATATCCATCTAAGACGTTAATGGTTAACGCACAACATTAACATTTCACAATCTTCCGATTCTTTTTCTATAGTAATTCCACATTTCCCAGTTGCAAATTCCATAACATAGCATACGGCAAAATATGCTAACATAAGTGAATATTTGGTTTCTTCTATTTCTTCATGCTCACTACCTTCAATCTCCTTATTCTTTGAATCTAGCAGTTGATACAAGTCAATAGAACGCTCTACCGATTCTCTTACCTTATCCCACTCTTCTACTGTAGGAAACTCATAATAATTTTTATCCATTTTTTTATCTCCTTCTATACCGCCGTAGCGATTGCTTCATATTGCTTTCGCATGTCAACGAGGTCGTATTCTTTTACGCCATCAGACGTATACTCTTTCATTTTGTGGATTCTTCTTTCGAATGCGTCCCAGTCCTTGGGTTTGTTCTTTTGGATTTCTGTATACTGCTGATATAACTCATAATTGCTTATGATGTATACTTTTGTGTAACTGGCTTGTTTGTCGGCGTACCGTGCCTTTAATGCTATGGGGTAGCCGTCTAAATATTCGAGCATTTCCTGAAATTTCAAACTATTTCTAAACTCATCAAAGAGTAAAACATCTTGCCCGTTGTACCTGTCAAACGGATGGTCGTAATTTGTCACCCGGTAAACATTTTCGTAACCGTATTTCTCCATTACACCCCTTGTCTTTCCTGTTCCCGTTATCCCATGTATATATGTTACTTCTAATTCGCGATATGTGTTTTTATATTTTTCTTCTAAAATCATTTGTCGGATTTTTTCAATTTGAGAAAGCTTCATCATGTATTGCGGGTTTTCGTCAATTATCCGTTGCGGTGGAATCCCCTGTTTTATCATATCGTATAAGTCCGCTAAATCATTTCTCGCACCTTGACGCTCTAATGGCATTTCTCCGTATTCTTCGCGGGTATCTTCGAGGTGCGTTTCTTTCTTTTTATCTTTCTCCCATTTGCCAAGTTTATAAATATAATCGCGGTTTTCTTGGCTTGTTCCACGCGCCATCTCTATATGTGTTTTCGGAAATTTCTTTTTTATTGTGCTAAACCGCACTGCCGAGTTAAATGCCATATATAAATGCGTGTGCAGCGTTCCATTTTCTCCAATTTCATCAGCCATACACCAGTATACAATAGACTTTAATTTTCCGATTATTTGCTTAATCAAGTCATGGTCGAATCCGTGATTTTCAGGATTGTTGATTGTTATTTGCCATTTTCGGCTTTGTGTATCCTTATTAGCATTTTCCATTATGCGACACCCCTTTTAATCCCCTTTTTTGTAACTGCGACAAGTTTTTAATATTTACAACCCGCATATTTACTGACGTATCTAGGGGTTGCGACATGCGACAGATGTTCGCTAAAGGTAATACTAATTCTTTAGCGAACTTGGCTCGACCTGTGTGCGCGGGTTGGGGTAAACCCAACACCGCACACACAGGCCAAACCAAGGCTCACAAGGCCTTAGATAGTTTCCGTATAGCCACCGTTCCGTTAATGCCTTTGACCGCATTTTGGATTTCTACGGCCATCATGTAAAACGACTTTCTCGCCAATTCCTTGATAGGTATTGACGATTCTGTGTTGAGCATTAAATCTACTTGCTCGTCGTCGTCATCCATAATGGTGACGATTGCCCACGGCCTTCCTTTTTCACTTACGCCCTCGCGCAGCACTTTTACTAACTTACATCTCATTTCGGGTAACAACATAATTGTCACGCTCCTTTTTTATATTTTTTCAGTGCGGCCACCGCCGTCACTGCCCTTTGGGTTTGGTTGCGGTATTTCTTTTTTGTAATCCTTGCAAATATCGTCAAAGATGGTGTAGCTATCGTAGATTTTAAATACACTTGGCAGGCATACCGCCATTCCTATACGTAACTTTTCTCGTTTTGCCGTGCCGTACCATTCTTCACGATGAATGAATACCGTCCACGGTAACCACCAAAGCATATTTGACGCCTTTTTATGTCGTACTTCGATTTCTATTAATGCACGAATTTGCTTGTCTATATAGCTGTCTACTTGTGTAACAAGAATAATGTCATAACCTAAATGTCTGTGTATCGTAAAAAATTTTATCCACTCGCGCCGACCGCCTATGCCCCAATCACGGGTATTAAAGATTAACTGGCACTCGTCTATAAATACCAGTGTTTGGCGTTCCTTGCCCTTTATATGGTTTTCTGCGGCGTACTGCCTTAACATTTCTTCCGTTATCTGCTCTATAGGGATATACTTATAATCTCCGATTTTCTTTTTGCCGTTTTTGCTTACGAGAGGTATATTTATGGGTACTGTGCTGATTACATTTTGCTTACGGCGTAGAGCGTCGCGTATCATACGAGCCATATTGTAGGATTTTCCCGACCCGGGCGTTCCTGTCAGTATTTTTATCATAATGCCACCTATTTGATTATCTTGCCCATGCGCAATATTACTTTTAGTATGTGAAAAGACACGACCGCCGACAACCATGCACTTAGCGTCATCATAATTGGGGTTACAGGTATAAACGCCGAGATGTAACGCATATAAGGTATTCCCATCATCATATTGGTTAACGGTATCCTTATCACACGTAACGGGCTTTGCGGGAGTAATCCCGCCCCTGCTATTGCAACAAGGAACAATCCCATAAATGATACTTTGGCTACGGTTTTGAATATTGCCTTTCCGAGTACGGATGTTACAAGCCATGTAACAAAAGACTTTAATGCTGGTATAATTTTTGTCTTTGCAAATGCTGTTACCACTACTCCCATTTTTACTTCCTCCTTACCAAGTTATTAATTTTTGGGTTATGCTTAAAAGCCCAACTAAAAATGTTAAAAACACGCCCCAATTAATAATATTTACAAATGTCGGAAACTCGGCCATATCAAATACCCATGTATGCGCTATGGTATTGCTCCCAGATAAATCAGGCAGGGGGATATCTATTTCAATTCGCGGTAATCGCGGTGATGGAATAAATAACGGCGATATCATATCGTAGCCCAGCGGAGAAATTTCTCCGTGTTCGTGCCAGTGGGCTATCAATGCGCGTTCTTGTGTGGTTGCCCCTGCCATTTCTGCGGGTTGTACACCCAGCGTTATCGCTATGATGTCATACAAATCGCGAGGAAGCGAAAACGGGAAGTAATCCATTAAATTTATACGGAAGTCAAAGTCCCCGAACTCTAATTCATATGGAATGTACCCTACAGGCGTATCGTCGAATATTAGGTTGCGTATAGATGTTGCTATGCTGGCGGGTAATGATGTAACCGCCGATATAATTCCTTGCAGCAGACCGATAATACCGCCCACATCTACATCAGGAACTACTACAGGTGGGTTTCCTACTGTTATATCTGTGTCAATTCTTGGCAAATCGTATATGTCCTGCATTTCTTTGGCTCTTGCACCATCCATAACTAAATCATGCACCGTAAGAAACGCCCGAAGTGCTTCTGCAAATGCAGGGAAATCCGCCTCGGCTATGTTTGGGAATGCCCCAGGATATATTACCGGCAATGTTACAATTACATCATCATTTTCCCTAGCGGGATATCCCGCGCCTGCTATTGCTCCAACACCTGCGATTACACCAGAAACATTGCCCAATGCGTTTGTAGGGGCTAGGGCTACTGCGGGAGGTATAGCAGGACGTTCTTGAGGTGGCGTTATAACATAATCACCTCCGATTATGTTTATATTTCCTACATTTTCTAATACAAAAAAATCTCTCATTTCATAGTAAATCCAATTTCCCCCAGTCAATACTCTTCTGTCATAAACCACCAATGCTGTCAGATGATAATTACTTCCATCTCTTTGCAAAAAAAGTCCATGTAATTCTACATTCCAACTATATGCCGGCATATTAACGCGCCACTGGGTCAAAATACTCCTTATTGCTCCACCGTTTCGCGTCCAATATACCCAAACTCCAGATAATCTATCTCCATTACCAAGAACAGATGTACCTTGCAAATCATAAACTATCCCTCGTATAGTTACACTTTTTTGAGTAGCAACTCCTCTTAATGAATCACGACGCTGAGATGCTCCAACTATGCCCTCTCCCATTCTCATTTGATTCATTTCTACTATAGGCAACCCTGCGAAAAATCCTAATATATAAGGGCTGCTTGGTACGGAAGGGCGAAAACCTTGACTTTCGAAACAAAAGCGATAACCCGCCAAAGCCTGCTCTTGTGCTACATCCATAAACCATTGAGCATTGCGCCATGCTGGCACAAATTCTTGTATCATGGATGTTAAAGCGGATTCACTTGTTACTACTGGAAAAAATGGCACGTCTTGATATCCAAAATTCTCAATATAAAACGCTCTCCTGTGCCTTTCCAGTACGGCTTGTATTGATTCTTGTGCGCCTGCGCTTGTATCGTGTCCCGATGATATTAATTGCGCCAATATGTTTTCTGCCCTCGCGCTGTTTGTCTGCATTAGGTGTTGTACTACTTCTGCGGGATGTGGTATCGGATTTGCTTGCGACATTGCGCTTGCCCAATTTGCAGTATCTCTTATCCCGCTTAGTGCGTCCTGTCCAAATCCAGACAAATGTATTCCGCCGATTACATTAGCCATATCACCTAAACCCTGTACGATTTTCGCAGCTTCAAGGGCAATTGCCGCCTGCACTGTTTTTGGTGCAAGGGATTGTGATGTTATTGTAAAAAGTAGTAACAAACATATGACTTTCATTATGATTTTTTTGATTATTGATTTTTTCATTATGTGATTCTCCCTCCATTTTTTATGTATCGGGATTATCGCAAACGCACAATGAATGTTGCCTGTTATGCGCTTGCGACAATCCCTTACATGTTTCTTAGCGTCCTGTAAGTCTACGGAAAATAGACAAACCGAGCGTTACTACAGCCACCATACCTGCGACTGTAAGAGCGGCGGGGGCTACT
>WQRQ01000103.1 GCA_009786685.1 Defluviitaleaceae bacterium | reverse complement strand
CAAAGCCGTATACGACATGCGCAAAGCAGAGCTCGTAAAATCCACCGAAGACCTAAACAAGTGCATAAAGGCACTAAATGCACAACATGCAAAGATGTGATGAAATAACCGCTCCACGCCCAAGGTTTACAAGGGCGGGAGCGGTTTTTTCAAAATCATCCGGCTTATCCTAGCTGCTTACTGATAGTGCCATTTGGAACAGTGTTTCGGAATCCAGATGGGAAAGAAGCGTAAATGCATAGCCCTCCATTTGCCAGATAACTTGGGAACGATGTTCGCTTTCCGGTAGCGGAGTTATTACAAAATAATCTACACCAAAATGCGAAATTATTTCCATCTCAGTAAATTCGTTGTCAACCCCTATTACGATGTCTGCTGCCGGTTCATAGCCGAATATGACGTAATTCCCATCATCATGTTCCAAGAAAATAAGCCGCCCGGTATAAAACTCATATATCCTGTCAATCATAAACCCTTCGGGCATAAAATCGGGAAACCACTCGGATTTACCCACTTCGTATCCGTTGCCCCTAAACTCAAATCTTGTAAATCTCTCGTGCCATTGCACTATCGTATCCCTAACCGTGGCTTGTATATGACCATCGGTTAATAACGCGCCAAATAGCATGGTGGCAGAAATCAATACTACAATGGCGGCACGTTTTGCGATTACATATAATTTGTTAAGCGATTCTTTGCGCTCCTCGCGCTTAAATAAAGCCCTCATGCGTGCGTCGTGGGCTTTTGAGGTTATGATAGGCTCTGCTTTTTCTGCACTGTTAATAAACTCCGCCATTTCTTGCTCATAGGCGGTAGTTGCGGCACGGCGCAAAATGGTTTCTGTTATATCTGCACGGAGCTGTTTATCCATGTTATGCACCCTTGTCCATCATATCACGTAACTTTAGCTTTGCCTTAATAATACGCTTAGATACTGTATTCTCGGTAATACCGAGTTCTTTTGCGATTTCATAGTTTTTCATGTCTTGTGCATACCGCATATCAAACGGAACTCTGTATATTAATGGCAATGCTTTTATGCATGTTATTAATTTTTGATATGCTTCTTCTTTTTCCACGATATAACATAAATCAAAATCGTCTGCGGTCTCTACATCTTCGTCAAGTTGGTCTTTTAACTTTTCGTCATGTGAGCTTATCAGGTCTCTTGCTCTGTTTACCGTTGATTTATATGCATAAGCTTTGCGTTGCTCTTGGTTAACAGAAAAAATGGTATCCTTGTTTTTTATAATTTTTATAAACACATCATGCAAAATATCTTCTGCCATTGCATGATTATTTGTTATCTTCAGTGCAATGTTTAAGCACGTATTTTTTACTTCGTTATATAAATCTGCAAATATCTGTTTTTCTTCTTCAGATTTTAGCAGTGGCATATAAATATACAGCAATTGGTAGTCCATTTTTTCCCTCCCTAAATGTATCATTTTGTAGCATTATATGATATGTTTTTACATTTATCAAATTTATTTTATAAATTTTTTAAAAAATCGGGCGTAAATGCACCGCCTCAATCGTCTTATATATGTAGGCCAAATTACAATTGCGCAAAGATGAGAAAGGAGGATAGGTATGAAAAGACAAAAGAAAAGCGTGTTATTACTGTTGTTGTTTGCTTTTGCCTTGGCTATGACTACAGCCACTATAGCTGCTGTACCAATACAGCCGTTATGGCAAAATGTAGAACAAGCAACAGCACGTGTAACGCATTCCGGAACAACAGCTCAATGTACTGCAAGAATCATAGGGCTTTCCGGCACAACACGCATAAGTGCAACCATGACGCTCGAAAGAGTTACAGACAGCAATGTAATCACGGTAAGAACGTGGACGCAAACAACAAACAGCAGTAGCCTTGTAATGAGCGAGTCCGCCACAGTCACTTCAAGCGGCACATACCGCGTACGCGTAGACGCCACCGTAACCCGAAACGGTGTAGCGGAGAGTATTAGTGTTTCGGGGTAGGAAGTGTATAAATTTTAATTTATAACAACAAGGAGGAAATTTTATGAAATTTTCAAAAAGATTATCTGCAATTATTCTGGCTTTAATAATGGGCTTATCAGGAGCCGCCGTTTATGCAAATGAAGCAGAAGAAATCCACAAACCTACGAACACATTGAGTCAGCATTCAGATTCAAGTAGAATATTTGTAACTGAATCATTCCGCCAAATGGAAGTAGACGGCTTGATATTTGACGTTAGAGAAGAGGTCCATTTAGACTTATCACGAAACGGCCAACAAGACCCATTCACTTTCACATCAGTTTCGTTTGCAGGAGATATAAACACCGACAGAGCTGAAGTTATTAGGGCACTTGATAAGCTTGGCAATGAGTTAGCAGGCGGCAATGTAATTGCCCCGAGGTCATGGGGTTGGCTGTCCGATTCACGTTCGCAACGGCATGGTGACGGTACGTTCGAAGTTACTTTCTCTGACACTACTAGTGTAGATGCTGGCTTTTGGGAGGTAAGGGCATTTTACGATGGTCGCTCTAGCGCAATGTGGACAGGCTTTAACCCATGGACAATTGACATAATGGAACTTAATGATTTTGTAACATTTAATGGATTAGCAGTTTCTGTATCAGTCGGAACTAGTGGTGGAAGCGTTTCCGGCTCAGGAACTTCTCGTACTGTCGAAATGAGAAGCCAGAGAAACGATGCGTGGCTTATACAGAATTTCTACACTAACCTTCAAGCATCTACTAATGTGGCACTGACCAGTGTAGAAAAAAGAACAGAAGGTGTTTTTAGAACCGGTGCGCGTAATTTTTTTGTAAATACACATGCATCTTCGCGCTGGTAGAAGTCACTAACAAATATTTAACGCATACAGATAGAGTAGAGCTTCTGTGTTAATTCAGAAGCTCTACTAAATTTAGAGAGGTTGATTACATGTCTAAGAAAAAGCCGGTATTAGCATTGTCAAGCGTCTTTATAATTATTAGCGTTGTTTTTTTATTATTGTATAATATAAATAAATCTTATGATTTCAATATTAATATTGAGGCAGTTGAATTTTTTGATAATGATATAAAGACCCATTATAATTTTGAGGATGAATTTTTACTGCTTGAGATTATGCATGTTGTTGAGCCTAGATTTAGCTATTTTATGTTAAGTAATATGTACAACAGGTTAAGCAATGAATTTAGCTTGCCAATGCTTTTTTACTACTTACAGTTTCAGCAAAATATATTTCAATTAGAGATTAATGATGAGCTGATACCACGCATAAATGAGTTTATAAAAAGACGTATAAGAGAAATTGAAGCTGACGAAGTATTGCAATTAAGATTTTCTAATGAAGAGCTTTATTTTTTAGCTAAAATAGATTTTTGGATAGATAATAGCGATAACCTTGATTTTTACATTTCTACAATATATGAATTGATAAGGCTTGAAAAGTCTGCAAATGGTTATTTTGATATATTTGAACTGACGGTTTTGTTGAGGGTTTTGGATACAGTTGGCTATTTTTCAGAAAATCTCGAGAATTTCTTTTACGACAGGCTGTTATATCTGCTTAGTAATACGGAGTATTTTAAAGAAGACACGACAGAAATTGGTTTGACCGGACTTGAAATACTCTATGCAAGTATTATTTTTAACAGAATTAGCGATTATAACATGGACATAGATTTAAGCCATAAGAAGTTTTGGTACTCAAATCAAGTAGATAATATGAATAGACTATTAGTTAATACAGATATAAATTTGATGATTTTAAGCTCTATAGTAGCTGTTATTATGCAACCCCTAAACAGCTATTTTTCTGTTGCTTTTGATGAATATGCATATAATCATTTCATAAATCGCATTAAAGACATTGATTTCAATGAAATCTTTTTTCATTCGTATTCATTCACATATAGTGGACTATATTTGTTAAAAAGTGAAAATATGCAGTATGTCGATAGTTATATCTTAAATGCAATAAATTTTGGGAACTTAGTTGCATTACGAGCAAATTTCTCAGACATAAGAGAACAATTTTTTGGCCTCCTCATAGCAAGAAATTTGGATTTTGATATAGATGAGAGTATTTTTATGAATTATATCAATTCGATAAATTTAAGAGATATCCATGAAGCATATTATTTTATGATGATTGCTGAAAATTTGAATAGTAGTATAGAAGAGATTCGCAGATATGATATACTTCGTTTGATTGATAATGGATTCAGTCAAATTCTACGGCTTGACCCTATATCAATTCATCATATGATAGCTATTGGAGTGCTGTTAGATAGGCCACTCTTAGATGATGAGTTTGAAAAGATAGTTTATGCGATTGAGAGCTTTGATGTTGAATATTTTACAGATGAGCAATTTTTCTTTTATGTGTTGCTTAGAGATGTTTTAAATTTAGATATAGACAAAGTCTGGTTGGCACTTAACATTGGTGAATATTATACAGGGGAGGGTGCATTTTCAATTGTTAAACACAACAGTGAAGGTGCTAACATTATGTCAACATTTAGAATGCTCCGCCTGATTGAAAGATATAATGTCAACTTGAGTTTAAACATAGATGATATTTTCGAAGCCTTGAACAGACATCGTGGCATATATGGAGGATATTTTTTTGTAAATCCATATGTTCACGGAACGACTTTGGTTGAAAATTACCGTGACAATTTTTCTTTCGAATCATGGTTTTCCGGTTTGTTTTTATATGATTTTCTCCATCGTTTCCAAAATATCTAAATCTGCTCGATACAAAGCAAAACAACATCCTTCATGGCGGGGTTAAAGCGGAAGGCTTGGCGCAGGCCGCGTATATATCCGAGGATGTCGCCGTGGTCTCGGGCTTGGTAGGCTTCGCCTGCGCTTTGGATGTATTCGCCTACTACGGTGTTGGGGGTTGTGCCGTGTTTGTGGGCTAAGCGCACTGCTATTTCGTGGATATCGGCGGCGGCTGTGTAGTCGCCGCTTTCTGCCATGCGCGTTAGTGCCAGCGCGGCTACCTGTGCGATTAGCGCAGATGTTGCACCTTCACAATTGATAATCGCTTCGCAAATCAGGATGATTTCTGACGGGGTGGAGGTGCTTGCGTAGCTTGTTATTATTTCTGCGGCGGTGGTATAATCGCCCGCCTGCGAGTAATTTTCCAGAATGCGGCATAGATAAAACGGGCTGCCCGTACGTGTGTCGTTATCCACGGGAAGCACCACTTCCATATCAACATCCATCAATCCGTTTTTGAATAAAATGAAGGCTTCGAAGGCCTGCAAGGAAGCCTTAGCCGCCTCAATATAAAGCCCAAGAGCCGCCGAGGACGCCGCCTCCAGCGAAAGCACTCGCATAATGCCATGGTGCGTAAACTTTAGCTCGTCCAAATACTCGCGGGCGGTGGCAACTACGGTCTCGTACTCTGTTTGCGCGTGCAGGCACTCGATAAGCCGACATTTTAAAACATGGTAGTAAAGCTCCTCATGGTTTTCGCCTATGGTGTCGAGACCAAGCCGTATTTGCTTTAACGCTTTTTCGTTATTGTTTGCGTCAAGGCACTCGCGGACGGTGTTGTAAATTTCTGCGATATCCATACTCATTGCTATTTACCCACACAAAACTCGTCGAAGATACGGTCTACAATATCGTCGTCGATTTCCAGGCCGAGTATCTCGCCAAGGTTTATATATGCTGCACGCAGCGGCACAGAAATCAAATCCTCGGGTATGCCGCTATCGCAGTCGCTTTTTGCTTTTTTTATGTTTTCTATGGCTTGCTCCAATAAAATTTTATGACGCTCGCGCATGATAATATCTGCCTCGCCGCCTTCGGCTGTAATGCTGCCCGCAAAAAACATTTTGCTTATCTCGGAATACAAATCTTCCAGCCCATCGTGGTTTTTTGCAGAAATCGCGATGGTTTTTATGTCACAAAACTGTGGCGGCTCCGTTTTGTGCAAGTCGGTTTTGTTCATTAAAATGATAATTTTTGTCGTTGGCTCGTAGGCTTTTATAATTTCCTTGTCCTCCGAGGTTAGCCCGCATAATGCGTCCGCCACAAACAGGATTAACTCACTGTCGCTCGCGGCTTCGTGGGTTTTTTCTATGCCTATTTTTTCTACGGGGTCGGCGGTTTGGCGTAGGCCTGCGGTGTCCATTATTATTAGGGGTACGTCTTTTATGCGTATTTCTTCCGTGAGGATATCTCGTGTTGTGCCTGCGGTTTCGTGGACTATGGCGCGGTTTTCGTGCAGCATTGCGTTGATTAGCGTGGATTTGCCTACATTTGGGCGGCCTATGATTGCCGTGCGTACGCCTTCGCTTATTATGCGGCCTGCGCCGGCGGTTTCTTTCAGGCGTTTTAGGTCGGCCAGGGCTTCGTCGCTTTCTGAGAGGATTTCTGTGATATTTTTTGCTTCTTCTTCGTGCTCGGGGTAGTCGATACTTAGCTCAATATTGGCCAGCCATGACAGGATTTTGTCGCGTACAGCCTCGATTCTGCGAGAAAGCCCGCCGCCAAGCTGCCGTAATGCGGCGCGGCGTGCGATTCCGTTTTTGGCAGAAATCAAATCCATAACGGCTTCTGCCTGCGAAAGATTAAGCCGCCCGTTTAAAAACGCCCGCTTTGTAAACTCGCCCGGCTCGGCAAGCCTTGCCCCCGCCTCCAACGCCGCATACAAAACCTCGCCCAGCACAAAAACCCCGCCATGGGCGTAGATTTCTGCACTGTCCTCACGTGTAAACGAACGCGGGGCTTTCATGTAGCAAAGCATAGCCTCGTCTATTACCTCATTGTCCTTATGGACATTGCCGTAATACATGGTGTGCGAGTGATATTTTTCAGCTTTTATCCAAAACATCTTTTCCAATATTTGTAAAACTCCCGCGCCGGAAAGCCGTACAATACCAATAGCCCCCTGCCCGTGGGCGGTGGCTATGGCGGCAATTACATCGCGGTCTTTATTCATTTTTTACTTTGGCGCGATTACAACATGCCTGTAAGGCTCGTTGCCCTCGCTAAATGTGCGTACTTGCTTGTCGTACTGCAATACGGTATGAATCACATGACGCTCAAAGCGCGTCATCGGCTCAAGCTTTACATTTTGGCGTTTGTCCTTTACCTTGCGTGCGATGGTGCGTGCAAGGCCTTCGAGGGTGTCGCGGCGGCGGCGGCGGTAGTTTTCTGTGTCGATTACCACGCTCATTTGCAGGTCGCCGTGGCGGCCTACCGCAAGGTTTGTTACATATTGCAAGGCGTCCAGCGTTTGGCCGCGCTTGCCTATCAGGATACCCATGTTTTCGCCTGTAAGATTTACGTATAGGTGTTTGTCCTTTTGGTTTGTTTCCATTTTAATATTAAGACCCATCGCAAGTGTCACCTCACGCAAGAAGTCTTTTACGGCTTGTTCCGGCTCGGGCTTTAGCTCTACTCGCACCTTTGCAGGGCGCGAGCCAAGGCCTAAAAATCCGCCGGAGCCTTCGTCCAATACGGTGATAATCACTTGGTCTTTTGTCACGTTTAGGATTTTTAGTGCTTCTTCCGTGGCTTCTTCGACTGTTTTAGCCAGCCTTTCAATGCAATCTGTTTTGTGTTCATCCATAAAATAATTCGCCCCTTACTTTTTCTTTTTTGTAGGCACAACGTCCACCACTGTCTCGGGTGTAGGTTTAGCAAACGGCATACGAATAGGTGTGCCGGATTTTTTCAATAGAACAAAGTCCTGTATGATTTGGAAAAGCTGTCCCGTTATCCAGAAGACACCCACCGCGGCAACAAGCCCCACGGTAAAAAACGCCATCATAACGGGCATAACAAATAGCATCATTTTTTGTGTAAGCTGTGCGCGTTCGTCGGCATTTGGGTCGAAGGTGCGCTGCTGCATAAGCCAAGAAGAAACAAACATAGATATACCCGTGAGAATAGGAATCAAAATACCGGGTAAGCCCCAGCCGCTGGATTCTACAATGCTAACGCCAAAGAAGGTCTCTATGCGTACTAAGTTGCTCACGAGGTACTGAATATATTCGAGATTAGCGGGGTCTGCGATATTTGCGTAAACCAGCTCCCAGTCTGCGGGGGTAAAGCGGTTGATAACGCGGGCAAGGTGGTCGGGCCAGCCCATCATAATGGCGTCGCCGCCGATATAGTCTATGCCGGCGCGTACATCTTGCTCGGTGTATGTGTACCACAGCCCACGATGGCGCAGCCAAAGTGCCACGTCATGCAGGTTAGCAATCCAAGCCTCGGGAATAATGCGGTCGTAGCCGTAGATACGGCCTTCTGCGAGGTTTTGAATTAAACCGGGAGCTTCTTCGGGTGGATTAACAAGCCCCGGGATACGCAGTAGCTGCACGGCAAGGTACTCGTACATTTCGCGAAGGCGGGTGATATATAGAGACGCTTGACGCATTACGATGTTAAGCCCGATAAAAAGCGGCATTTGTATAAGAATTGGCAAACAGCCCGAGAGTGGGTTTGCGCCGTGCTTTGCCAATAGCGCGCTTTGCTCCTGCTGTGATTTTTTCATCAGCTCCGGGTCTTTTGTGTTGCCGTATTTATCTTTAATTTTTTTTAGCTCGGGCTGAAGCTCGCGCATTTTAATCATGGATTTTTGGCTTTTTAAAGCAAGCGGTAACATCAGAAAACGGAAAATAATCGTCATTAAAACAATGGCAATACCCAAAGAATTTGTAGGCCCAATACGATAAACAAGGTCAAACAATAAGTTAACAAGAAAACCAAAGGCACCGGCGATAGGCCCCATAATCGCCCCCGGAGGAGCCTCCACGAGCCTCGCCGCTAAAATTGCAGTAGAAAATTCAAACAAAAAATAACCTCCATTATGGTACGGGGTCGTATCCGCCCTTTGAGAATGGCTGACAACGCAAAAGCCGCTTTAGCCCAAGCCAAAATCCCTTAGCCGCACCGTACCTTTGTACAGCCTCGTACATATACTCCGAGCAAGACGGAAAAAACCTGCACCTCTGCCCCAATGCGGGGGAGATAAAACGCTTGTAAAAACGCAACGACGCCAGCAAAAACTTCTTAATCATTAGAAAGCACCCCAAGCCGCGAAAATAACTGCGAAAGCGACCCGCTTACTACTGCAAACGAGCCTTCGCGGGGGAGAGTACCTGCGGAAGAACGTGCTATCACTACAAAATCGTAGCCTCGGGTTGGGGCTTGTACAAAAGTGAGGCGGCACGCTTCTTTTACCCAGCGTCTTATGCGATTGCGAACAACCGCGTTGCCCACCTTTTTGCTTACGGAAAGCCCCAGTCTGTTTTCCCCAATTTCATTTTCTGCGGCGTATACTACAAAAAGCGGGTTTGCCGCGCTTTTTTTGTTGCCATATACTCGCTTAAAATCCTGCTTTTTTTTAAGTGAACGCAGAGGGCTTTTTTTATGCACTTAATACCGTTCTGCCTTTTCTGCGCCTTCTTTGCAAAACTTTTCGGCCGTTTGAACTGCTCATGCGTTTGCGGAAGCCGTGTTCTTTGCTGCGTTGACGTTTTTTTGGTTGGTAAGTCCTTTTCATATGTGTCACCTCTTTTAACACGCCTTGGGCGATTTAGTTTGTAAATTTTTCACAATTGCGTAGGAGATATTATACGCATTTTGGGATGGACAGTCAATACGAGAATTTTGCAAAAAAATAGCCGTGTTGGGAAGCGCGTAGGCGGGGATTATGCGTAGTTTGTACGACTAAATGTTACTGTTTACTAATCTTATTCGGCACGTTTTTTTATCCGACTTTTTGTTAGATATGCAACGAATCCAATGACTGCCCCGATTCCTGCAAATATGATAGACACAATTATAAACAGAGGTAAAGGAAGCCAAATTCCTAACCATCCGAGTGCATCTCCTACTTTAGCACCTCTTTCCATATATTTGTGTTTTTGCTTAGTGCTTTCTTCCATGCTTTTCTCCTCCTAAAATATAA
Organism: Defluviitaleaceae bacterium; assembly: GCA_009786685.1. Lineage (GTDB taxonomy): Bacteria > Bacillota > Clostridia > Lachnospirales > WQUN01 > WQVC01. The sequence goes on along the minus strand of WQRQ01000103.1, from coordinate 437 downwards.
ATTTTGTTCACTAGAGCGAATTAATTCGCTATAACACTAAAAAATAATATCATACTTCCAAAGGATTTTCACACCATGCCGTACAATGATATGCTTACCCGACATTTTCCAATATATGGGTAGATGTTTTGGATAAAACCGCTCCGGCTCGCTAAATAAGCCATGCGACAGGGGTTTGGGGTGTAGATAATGTTTATTAGGCGGGGTTAAAATGCTTGTTTTTTCATAAGAAATCGTAATACAAAAATCGTACTGTCAATCATTTTATTATTTCCTCGCCACGAGTTTGACAACACAAAATCAAACTTCTTTGGAAACTCCCAAAATCCATCTTGGTTTCGCTGTTGCATAATCCAGTCAGTAAAATTATGCTCGTATTTTTCCCAACCTTTGAACTGCGCGATTAGCGACAATGCCCGAATCCAATGCCAAAAATC
>WQRQ01000102.1 GCA_009786685.1 Defluviitaleaceae bacterium | reverse complement strand
GATTCCCTTGTTTAAGGCGCAGATTGCGGCGGGTGGGCCTGTTAGGGTTATGCATAGGGATATTATCAGGTATTTTATGACTGTCTCGGAGGCGGTTTCGCTGGTGATGGCGGCGGGAGAAATGGCCAAGGGCGGCGAGATTTTTGTGCTGGATATGGGCGACCCCGTTAAAATACTGGATTTGGCGGAAATGCTGATTAGGCTGTCGGGATACGAGCCTTATGAGGAAATTGATATTGAAATCACGGGACTGCGTCCGGGCGAAAAGCTTTATGAGGAATTATTAATGGCCGAAGAGGGCTTGAAAACGACTTCCAATAATAAAATTTTTGTCGGGAAGAAAATCGAAATAGAGCCGGAGGATTTGTTTGCCGCGCTTGAGGAATTACGGAAGTTTGCGAGTGATGGTGCAAGGGAGGAAATCGTGAGGAAGTTGCAGGAGCTTGTACCGGGGTTTACTAGTGGAAGGACAAGTGTGTAATGCGTACCATGGACGTAGTGCAGTATGATGAAAATTGGGAAAATTTATTTGAAAACGAAAAAACAATTTTAGAAAGTATTTTAGGTGAACATATCGTCCGTATTGAGCATATTGGTTCGACAAGTATACAGGGGATTTACGCAAAACCGATTATTGATATACTCGTATTAGTAAAATGCATTTCCGATATTGATGGGTATAATCATCAAATGATTGCCGCCGGATATGATGTTCGTGGCGAGAAGGGTATGCCCGGCAGAAGATATTTTGTGCGTTTTAACGATGACAATTCCGGCAACCATACACACCATATCCACATTTTCCAAGCAGAAAACAACCCAAGCTATCAAGATGTAGAAGATAATTTAATTTTCAGAGATTATCTGCGTATTAACGAAGCGGCACGGAATGAATACAGCAATCTTAAAATAAAATTATCAAAATTGTATTATACCGAACCGCTTTCTTACCACGAGGGTAAAACGGAATGTGTTTGTAATATTGTAAAAATGGCAAAAGATTATTTTAATATCCATGCGGAGACAAGCGAAAGAACAACTTGAATGGAGGAATCAAGATGAGCGCGAGGGTTATAGAAAAGACGGCCTTGCCGGAGTTGTTGTTTAGTCTAATTTTTACCGACAAAGTGCGTGTATCGGAAGCAAACGGCATTGTGCAAGTAGAGCCTGTCAAAGATGAAGTTGATTGCACAGTTGGGCTACGCGGGATTTTAGCAGATTGCCACGAAATGTCTGTTGATAAGTTTTTAGAACGTAAGCGTGCCGACAAGGAGTTGGATTTATGAAGCGTTACATTTTAGACGCTAACGCTTTGCTTGCACTGTTGAGAAACGAACAGGGGGCTGATAAGGTAGCTGACATTATCAATGCTGCCAACAAAGGCAAAGTTAAAATCACCATGCACAAGGCAAATCTTTTAGAGGTTTACTATGACCTTGTGCGTTCTTACAGTAAAGACAAAGCCGACGAAATATTAGCCGAGATAAAGAAACGCCCCATTGAAATCAACCCCGAAATAACAGACGAAATTTTTACAGAAGCAGGACGGTTTAAGGCGATGTATAAAATATCTTTCGCCGATTCCTTTGCATTGGCGCAGGCAAAGGTTTTAGGTGGAGCCTTATTAACTTCCGACCATCACGAGTTTGATGTGATTGAGGGTAAAGAAGATATTGAATTTGATTGGGTGCGGTGATTTATTGAAAAACAAAATGATTATAGTATCCGGAATGCCGGCGACAGGCAAAACAAGATTTGCGGAGTGGTTGTCTAATGAGATATGTGTTCCGCTGCTCTCTGTTGACGATGTTTGGGAGAAATCAGGGGCTGCGGATATCCCATTCGCTAAATACTGGGCTAATTGTGATGATATAATGAAGACCTCCGCGTCGTTGATAATTGAGTTTGGATTTAACAACGAAATGCAGCCGATGATAGCCAAAATGGTTAAGAAATATAAATATCAGGCTATCAACGTCCATTTTGATACATCGTTTGAAATCGCACATCGCCGTTTTAATGACAGAAGGCGTTATGATATGGGTGGTGCTAAGCCGCAAATTTCATTGGAGCAATATATAAAAATAGTGGAACACGATGATGCTAAATTAAAGAGTTCAAAAAATTTTCGTTTTGGCGAGTGCGTTATTATTGTTGATACTACGGATTTTTCAGCGGTTTCATATATGGATATAGCTAAACAGATACAACAGTATACAAAAAGAGCAGAATAAACATTTGTGGGTGTATAAAATGGAAACAAAAAGACTAATTATTAGAAAATTTGCACCGGATGATTGGCAGGATTTATACGAATATTTATCTCAAGAAGCTGTAGTAAAATTTGAACCTTACGAAACCCTTACAAAAGAAGCAAGCAAACAAGAAGCGACTAAACGGTCAAAAGATGATAAGTTTTGGGCGGTATGTTTGAAAGATTCTAAAAAACTGATTGGCAATATAACTTTATCCAAACAAGATTTTGGTACTTGGGAGTTGGGATATGTTTTTAATCAAAAGTATCAAGGCATGGGTTACGCCACAGAATCGGCGGAATTTTTGATTAACGATATTTTCAAAAACCGTAATGCCCGTCGGGTAACGGCAATGTGCAATCCCTTAAATGAATCATCTTGGAGATTACTTGAAAGATTGGGTTTTCGCAGAGAAGGACATTTAATAAAGAACATATATTTCAAAAAAGACAAAAACGATAATCCTATTTGGGCAGACACATATGAGTATGGCATATTAAATTCAGAATGGTTTATGAGTTTTATAAATCCACCATCAGAAACGCCGCAAAATATTACACACAAAACATTTTACAGTAAGATATTAAGCCACAAAGTCGGATATAACATCTATTTGCCGCCTTGTTACGCGGATAGCGACGAAAAATATCCGGTTGTGTATCACCTTCATGGGTGGACATGCAATGAATCCTCCGAGATATGGCCGCTGGAAAAGACATGCAGGGACAGGCGTGCTATTACCGTTTTCGCAAATGTTATTTCTTCCGAAAAGGATTATCTCGATGCATTATTGCAAATTGAGGATATTCTGGTTAATGAGTTGATTCCGCACATAGACGGGCAATACAGAACGGACACAACCCGTGAGGGCAGGGCGTTGTCGGGGTTTTCTATGGGCGGCAATATGGCGTTTTATTTTGCGGTAAAGCACCACGCGCTGTTTGGTGCGGTAACCCCTTATGCGGGTACGTATCATCATCTTTATCACAAAGACGCCAATACCGTAGACGTTGCACCGGAAAAAGCCGCCGAATTATATGAAGGTATGATAAGAGAAAAAAGACATTTTGAAGAAAACAATATTTTATCCTTAGTACGGCAAAATGCGGAAAAAATACGTGGCAAGTTAAACATAAAAATCCATATCGGGACGGCGGATATTCTATTTTGTGATAACGAGATTTTACATCTGTATTTGGATTCTTTAGATATCCCGCATGAGTATAAGGTGGTCGATGGTATTGGCCATGAGTTGGATAAAATTGTGTAATTGATGTAATTTAAAGGGTTCGGCGAGGTTCCGTCAAAATGGGCGGCTAATTTTAAGCTAAAGGATTATTTTGATGGCAAGTGCGGGGCTAATATTTATAGCTTATTTAAGAATGAAATGATGGCGGGGATATTTGGGTAGGGGTGGATGTGAATGAGCTTTAAAAACAAAATGCTGGTAGGCGTGTTTTTTATGGAAGCTATTATGATTTCCACGCTTATTGTAGGAATACTAGGGTCGTGGATTTCATTTTTTATCGTATTGCCTTTTTATGTTATGGGTGTTTTTTTGATGACCGGCGTGTATAGGCGATACATACGCTACGTTTGCCCTGTGTGCGGGGCTAAATTTAATCTTAACAAAAACATATTGGGAAATTTATTTATGATTGTGGATTTTGTTTTATCTTCGCACCCGCGAGAAGTAGACGCCACTTGCTCCGAGTGTGGGCATAGCGGCTCTTGTGAAGAAGTGTATGACACGAAGTAAGAAATTTTGTCGGATAGGTTGTGGTTTGCTTGCGCGAAAAGATAATCACGGATTGCTTTAACTCATGGATAAAAAAGGACGCGTCTGCTTTTAGGGCGTCATTTGCGGATGATGTCTCGTATATCGAGTCATGGGGTCCTGCTTATAATGGAATCGGGCAGGTTATGGCGTGGTTTGAGGATTGGAACAGAGAAAACCGTGTGTTGGTATGGGATATTAAGAAATTCTACCACGTGGGTGACACCTGCATTTGCGAATGGTATTTCGAATGCGACTGCGGCGGGAATATTGACGGATTTAACGGTGTTTCCGTGATTGATTTTGATGAGGGCGGTAAAATTGTGGCTTTGCGGGAGTTTCAGGCAAAGACGCCAAATGACTACCCCTATGCGTGAAGGGACGTTTTTGCATGATTGAAATAAAAGAAATAAAATCTGCGGCAGAAAAATCAAAAATCTGCGGTACGATACTACGTTCATTGCCAAACTGGTTTGGTGTAGAGGCGAGTATTGTCGATTATATGGACAAGGCGACGGGTATGCCGTTTTATTCTGCAAAAGACGAAGATGGCAATGCCGTGGGCTTTGTTGCGTTAAAAATCCACAGCGAATACGCGGCGGAAGTTTGTGTGATGGGGATTTTGGGCGAGTATCATAGACAGGGGATAGGCCGAAAATTAATAAAACTATGCGAGAGTTTCTGCATGGAAAATAAAATTGAGTTTCTGACAGTAAAAACCTTAGCCGAATCCCGCGAAAGCGAAAGCTATGGCAAAACGAGATTATTTTATCAATCCATGGGATTTAGGCCGCTGGAGGTTTTCCCTTTGTTATGGGATGAGGATAACCCTTGTTTGTTTATGGTAAAGGTCGTGCGGTGTGAAGGAGCATAATAACACAAAGCTTACGGTGATAAAGCTTATTCACACGGTAGTATGGTGTGTTATGGTATCAGCCATTTTTTATATAATCTACGCAGGGATTTTTGATAGAGTTGATATACTGGTCTGGTTTTGCATTGGATTGGTACTAATCGAAGGTACTGTTTTGCTAATTTGCAAAGGCAAATGTCCATTAACTTTGGTAGGGCGCAAGTACACCAACAATCATGAAATTGGATTTGATATATTTCTCCCAAGATGGCTTGCAAAAAACAATAAGGTTATTTTTTCGGTTTTATTTTTAATAGGTTTAGTGTTAGTTTTATTGCGTGTGCTATAAATAAAGAAGGTGGAGGCATAAAAATGTTCACATTAGGCGTTATCGAAGAAAGCTTGGAAAACGCGGAGGTTTTATCCGCGCTAAAACCGTTCTTTTACAGCCAAAGGGTGGAGGAAGTCCCCGACGACCCTTATCCTGTTTGGCATGTTAACGAGTACCACGTTTCGGATGAAAAAATTGACGAGGTGGCGGAGCTTTTGGCGCGGGAAACGAAGCTTACTTGGTATGCCCATGCGTTTAACGACGATGTTTTGGTTGTTATTCTCAAAGGGAAAGCCTTTCGGGTTGCACCGCACAGGGATGAGACTTGGGAAGAAATGCTAACATATGCCGAGGGCGTAAAAGTTGAAAAACGCTATATAGAGAGTATTCCGCTGGGGGTTTGATATGGTTGATAATTTTATTAATCGTGCGATTTGGTTTTTTATGGCCGCAGCCGCCCATGGGGTAGGTTATTTTTTATGTGGTTTTGTGTTTTTGCATTTGCATGGGATGGGGCAGTGGCCCTTTGCTTTATTTGTTTTTGGTCTTGCCGTGCTTTTTATTGCTGCGGTTTTAAACTGGCGAAAGGTTATGATTTTTACGCCTTTAGGCTATGTAATCGGTTTTGCGGTTGGCATGGCTTTTACATGGGAGGTATACCGCCTTGCACCCGACGGCGAATGGCATTTTTTCGACCAAAGCTGGGTGGCCTGGACGATTGTTTATTTGATTTTCATAGGCGCGGGCTTGGTTTTTGATTTTGTAAAAAGAAAAAGGAGGGCATACTAATGTACAAACATCATGAGGATTCGGTTAAAAAAATGGCGGAGCATTTTCGGGAAGACCCGGAGGTGAGGGCATTATTTTTGGTAGGGTCGGTAGCAACGGGGACGGAGCGCGAAGACAGCGACATAGACGGCGTGGCAATCCTCACACCGGAAGAATTCGAACGCAAAAAAGCCGCAGGCGGTACTCTGGAAGTAATCCACGGCAAATGTACCTACGAAGGAGGTTACTTCGATATCCATTACCACACGCGTGAAGATTTAGAAAATCTTTGCGCGCAAGGCTCCGAGCCTATGCGAAATTTATTTACCGCCGCACAGCCGCTCTTTTGCAAAGACGAGGGCTTAGAAGAGCTTGTCGCAAAAATCCCCGTGTACCCCAAAAAAGAAGCCGAGGAAAAGCGGTTACGGTTTTACTCCACGTTTAAGCAGTTTCATGCATATTTTTGGAATGCGTGCAAACCGACGGGTTTTATGCGTTTTCACATAGCCGACGGAATGATTTACAATATGTACCGACTGATTCTCATAGAAAACCAAATCCTGTTCCCGTCCATGCGAAATCTGGAAGAAACAGTAATCGCCGCACCAAATAAACCTGACAAAATCGTAGAAAAATGCCACAAGCTAATGCAAACCCTCTCCGACGACGACTGCCATTCGATAGTGGAAAGCTACGAAGGCTGGACGACATACGACTTCCCAAAGGAGCATAACACGGTGATGAATAACTTCGCGGATACATGGGAGTGGCAGTGATTTTTTGCAAATATTTGACAAATTGTGCTATAATCCGCATATGTAGGTAATCAAGCAGATGTGGACTGCCTTCCATTCATTTATAAAATGATGGGAGGTGATTGCATGAAGAAAATGATTCGACTCCTTATATTGCTTTTGGTATTTGGAAAGTTTCTTCTTGCGTTACTATCCTTTATTTTTCAGCTAGTCTGAGAAAAAAAGAGGCCACCCTGCTATGCCAGTAGCGGAGTGGCTAGAAATTTAAGCTATACCCTATAGGCAGTCGCGTCTGCGACGATTACCTGCTTTTATTATATCAAAAAATAATCTGTTGTAAACATAAAATTCATAAAAGAAAGGACAGCCCCATATGTATATACATGTAAAGCGGGTGATGGATGTAGTTTTGCTGGCTTTATCTGCGCCGCTGTGGATACCGCTTATGATTGTGCTTGCGGTGTTGGTAAAGTTGACATCGCGTGGGGATGTTTTTTTTACGCAGAAAAGATATGGTCGTGGGCGTGTGTTTTTTCGGATATATAAATTTAGGAGTATGTATGCGGACGCGCCGAGGGATGTTCCTACGCATTTGCTGAAGGATGCGCAGTCGCATATTACGCCTGTGGGGAGGTTTTTGCGAAAGACAAGCTTGGACGAGCTTCCTCAGGTTATTAATATTCTCAAGGGTGAGCTTACGCTTGTGGGGCCGCGCCCCGCGCTTTGGAATCAGGACGATTTAATCGCGGCGCGGGAAAAATACGGCGCAAACGACATCCCCGTTGGGCTTACGGGGCTTGCGCAGGTGCATGGACGCGATGAGCTTCCCATCGAAACAAAAGCCGCCTATGACGGCGAGTATGCGTCTAAAATTAGCTTTTTTCTTGATGTAAAAATTTTATTTCTTACGGCAGTACAAGCGATTACAGGGAGCGGAGTTTCCGAAGGTGGGCCAAAATGAAAATTCTTATTGTCGTAAAAAACGGAAAAAACGGCTATATCGCAGAAAAATTCGCGATATACGCGGCGATTACGCATAATTTTTACATTGACATCGTGGATTCTTACGATGAATGGAAAAATACTCCATTCGAAGGCTATGACAGTGTTTTATTCGCTGCCGGAATCGCCCATCGCAGGCAAACTAAGGAAAACGCGTACCTATACTTCAAGGTAAACCGCGACCTTGCCGTCGCAGTGGCGCAAAAGGCAAAAAACGCCAAAGTGCCGCAATTCATTTACCTAAGCTCGATGGCAGTTTACGGAAAAAAAGAGGGCAAAATATCCGCGAATACGAAACCGTTACCTACGCATAATGATTATTATGGGCAATCAAAATTTCAAGCAGAAAACGCGCTTAAAAATTTATCGGACGACGATTTCAAGCTCGCGATAATCCGCCCGCCCATGGTTTACGGCGAAAACTGCCCGGGCAAATACGCCCAGTTGGAAAAAATATCAAAAATTTTAAGGGTGGTCCCGAATAATAATAACAAGCGCAGCATATTGTATATTAACAACTTGTCCCTGTTTTTATGCATGATAATCACATCAAGCGAGGCGGGCATATTTTGTCCGCAGGACAAGGAGTACGCAAGCACAGCAGAAATGGTAAAAAAACTAAGGCAAAAAAGCGGCAAAAAAACCCACGTAATAAACGCGGGCGTTATCATCAGAATTCTGTCCGTTTTGCCGCCTGTAAAAACAGCATTTGGCACATTGTACTATGAGAAGGGGGAACAAGCGGAATGAGAGTATTAACCAACTGTAGCGTAGAAACGCCAAAGGTAGCCGACGTAAAATGCAACTCCTGCGGAGAAAAGGTAGAAAAAAATAAAATCGGTTACTTTCAAGACCATGTTTCGCTTAGCAAAACATGGGGCTATCACTCGCCATACGACGGCGAAGCCCACGACATAGACCTATGCGTGGACTGCTACAAAGACTGGATTGTTCACTTCGAAATACCCCCGTATTCATCAGGGGGAACGGCAATAGCCGTGTAAAAATGAAAAATTCAACCGACGATAAATTATCTTCGGTTGAATTTTTTTTATCCAAAAAATATTCCCTTCCATGGCTTATTGCAACCACACGCTACATGCAGTAAAATAATTTTAAATTACAAAAAAGGATGGGGTTTGCATATGAAAATATGTAAAATAAAAATAATCTGGGATGATGGCATGTGGATTGCAGAATCCGAAGATGAACTGGGCATAGTTTTGGAGTCGGAATCTTTTGACAAACTGGTAGAACGAGTAAACTTAGCCATACCCGAAATGCTGGAACTAAACTGTAACTATAAAGGCGATTTCCAAATTCATTTTGAGGCAGAACGCCTTATAACCCGGCAGGCAGTGGCATAATGGCAGATTACACACGCACAGTAAAAAAGTATTTGTCCGAAGAAGGGTGCTATTTTGTACGCTATGGTAAAGGTGACCACGAAGTTTGGTTTTCACCTATCACCAACAGAAACATCATTGTAGATGGAAGTATAACAAAACGCACCAGCGCACTTAAAACCCTAAAAAAAGCCGGCGTAAAAAAGAGGGTATAATCTATGATTTTCTCATGTATATAAAATAATCCGTGCCACTGTTTTTTGCGGCTTTTATGCGTTTCATTTCTTTAAATCCGAGCTTTGTGTATAGCTTTAGGGCGTTTTTGTTTAGGTCGGCTACTTCCAGTACGTAGGCGTCGTAGGGGGTTTGTTCTATTAGGTGGGTTAGGAGTTTGTGGGCTAGGCCTTGGTTGCGGTGGGATTCTTCTGTTGCTACAAATTCTATTGTGCCGGTGTTTTTGCTTAGGGTGAAGGGATATTCGTTGCGCACTATGTGGCGTTTTAGGCTAAAGTACATAAGATTGCCCCGCAGAAAGCCCAGCACTTTTATGAATTCCTCGCGTTTTAGCACGATGGGGGAATAGCCCTGCGTGCAGGCCGCCATTGCGCACACGGTTTCGCCGTCCAGTGCAACATAAAAATATTCAGGGCAAAACACATGCGTAAAAATTTGTACGAGAATTTCCTTGTCCTTGTGGAAGGGTTTTACCCACTCGTAAAAACCTTCGACAAATACGCGGCTTAGCTGGCCGCGTGGGTCGAAGGTTAGTGTGTCCGCACGTGTTAATATCATGCGGTTATTCTACTTTACATAGGCACAAACATCAACCAGTAGCCGAAATCTCCGTGCTTTGCGGTTTTGCCGGCGGTTGGTTTAAATTTTGTAAAACCCATGCGCTTTGCTTGCGCTTTTAGGTCGGGGGCGTATTCTCCAGGGACGGCCAGTATGTAATCCGAGTTGTCTTCTGTAATGCCAAGCATTAAGTGGGCGTAGTTTGCGTATGCGGCACGTACAAACGGCTCCTCCAGTAGCTGCGGCCGATTATCGGGAAGGGGAACGGCGTCGGATATCGTTAGCCTAACCCATTGTGTGCCGTCCGCATTTTCGAATGGGGCTTCCGAGGGCTTGCTGCCGAAGATGGCTTCTACGGCGCGAGTATTCTCGGAGTTTCCGCCGGTGCGTCGAGGTGTTTTGCCGGGTTCTTTTGGCTTGCGTGCGCGTGGTGCGGTTTGCCGTGCGCGTACACGCTGTGCGGCAGGCTCTGAGGGAGCTTCCTCGATGACGGGTGCGGGGGTGGTTTCTTCCGCTATGGGCTCGGGAATAGGCTCAGGAGTGGTTTCTTCGGTCACAGGCTCAGGTACAGGCTCGGGAGCAGGTGCTTCTTCCACTGGCTCGGGAATAGGCTCCTCAACCACAG
>WQRQ01000101.1 GCA_009786685.1 Defluviitaleaceae bacterium | reverse complement strand
GAAGGTTGATTTGTGCGGTGTGCTCGCCTATGGTTTTTATGGCTTGTACGCTGTATTTTTTCTTGTCAATCGCTATGCCCGCTTGGGACTGCACGGCTTCGGCCACCTCTTTGTTTGAGATTGAGCCAAACATTTTTCCGTTTTCGCCTACGCGGACAGGGATTTTTATTTTTGCTTCTTTTAATTTGTCCGCGAGGGCTTGGGCGGCGGCTACCTCTTGGTTGAGCTTGTGGTCGGCTTTTTTCTTTTGCGCGTCCAGTTGCGCGAGGTTTGTTTTTGTGGCTTCGGCAGCCAGCTTGCGTGGGATAAGGAAGTTAAGCGCGTGACCGTCCGACGCGTTTACTGTGTCACCTTTTTTGCCCAGACCTTTTACGTCTTGTAGTAGGATTACTTGCATGTTATCGTCTCCATTCGTTTTAATATTAGAATAATATTTTGTGAGAGTTCTTTTTCTCCATCTGCCCGCAGAACAGGGCAAGGTAATTCTTTAATCCACTGTTCATGTTGTTTGCGATAAGATTGTGGGGATTCATCTTTATCGTATTGCTGTGCGGCGGCGTGATAATCTTTGTAGACTTCATGGTGTTCAAACATATCTCCACCCGCAATAACCCGACTGCTCCAACGGGCAAGCGACCTGGCGCGAAGTCGCTCCGCACGGATTTCTGTAGAGGCTGTAACATATACCGCCAACTCAAACATGTTTTCAAATGATTTGCGAATACTCCACATTGAGCCGGACATAATGAAATTTTTACGTCCATCAACAGCATCCGTTATTAACCTAACGCGTTCGTCGCTTGAACGGAGAACGGTATATGGGATTTCTGTGTCCCATCGCCAGTGGTAGTCGTCCAAGTCAAGGTGCGGATAATTCAATTGCTTAGCCAACTCTTTGCCGAGTGTTGTTGTTCCCGAACCGGGTGAGCCAAACAAAATTATTCCCAATCGGTTACCCCCGTTCTATTTTTTTAATCATCGGATACCTCAATATAAAATGGGTCGGGCATTTGTTTTAATTGTTCCGCTACATCATATGCTTTTTGCAAAAATGCCTCCGGGGATAAATCTTTATATCCCGTGACTTCTAAAGAAACCGCTCCTTTGTAGCCAGTTGCTGCGATTTTTTTTATTGTTGTATCCCAGTCAATTGTCCCGTCGAAGGGCAAGAGATGCTGGTCTGCGGTTTGGTCGTTATCGTGTAAATGTAGAGCCATAAGACGAGAGCCATGTTTTTGAAGCAATTCCACATCGGGGGAGCGATGGTGTTGGTGTCCACTGTCAAAGCAAAATCCGCATTGTGGTGAAGTTATGTTTGTGAGTACGTATTCGAGGTAGTCTACTTTGCGGAGGTTTTCCAGTGCTACTCGCACGTTGTGTTTTTCTGCTTTCTCGATGATTTTTTTAAGCCTGTCCAGCCCCAACGTATTATATGGCGGGGGATTGTCACCCGATGATAGGTGCATAACCATTGTTGTAATTTCGAATTCTGCGCAGTCTGATATATATTGCAAGTGGTTTTCGAGAAGTGTGCGGCCTTCGAGATTATCGAGCCATAGATTGTTTATTGTCGAATACGGCGCGTGGATGTGATAAATGTCCAAATCGGCTTTTCTGGCGAGGTCGGGGTGTTTGCGGTAATCTTGATGAAATTTATCATCCCAAAATAATAGCACACTCCCAAAACCCGCTTGCCTAATTATTTGGAATAGCAACTTGCTTTCTGTTTTGCGGTCGAAATAAATATTAATCGAGGGTAAAGTTTTTTCGCTCATGTTTTTTCATCAATCCTCAAGTATTATTTTCTAAAGCGCGGAAAAAATCGCGGTAGATTTTTATGTTTTCGAGTTCTGTCCATTTTCGGACGGCGACGGGGCGTTCGTCCATGTTGTATATTTTTGCTTCGCGCATTCCCAGTAGGAACGGCGAGTGGGTGGACATTATGATTTGACAGCCGAAGAATCGCACGGAGTCTTCTATAAATTTAGCAAGCTCCAGTTGGCGTGCGGGGGAAAGGCTGTTTTCCGGCTCGTCCAAGATGTATAGGCCGTTTTCTCCCATGCGCTCGGTGAAATATATGAACGCGCTTTCGCCGTTGGAAAACTCGCGTATGTTTTGCATTAGCTCCTCGCGAACGTATTTTGACTGGGTGCGGCTTCGGGTTTTTACTACTTTTTTTAGTTGGTCGTAGTCGTCCATGGACTGCATTTGAAATTTCGAATACTTCGCGCTTAGGTAGTCCTCGAATAAGTCGGCGCGTTTTTGGTCTATGCCTTCGTTAAGCGTGCGGACGTTTATCATATAGTCGAATACATCGTCGCTGGTTAGGATTCTGCTGTTTTTTGGGATTTTGTCGGCGGTTTCTACCTTGCACATTTTTACATAGTCCGCATAGAAATCAGTTTTGTTAAAAAGAGAATCGCGCTGTAGGTTTAGTTTTTCTGCGATGATGTTTAATGCGGTAGATTTTCCGCAGCCGTTGCCGCCGTAGAGTATTGTTATTGGCTCGAAGTCCAGTTGTAGCAGGCCTTTGCCGGACAGCACTTGGAAGGGGTAATAAGAATCATGGGTGTTGCGTTTGAATGAAAAAATGTACGAGGTCTCGGTGTCATCCGTGGGAAATTGTATTTGGGTTAGGTATGTCATTTTAGCGTTCCTTTGAAAAATTCATTAAAGTAGTTTGTGTTGTATCGCTTGTCTGTTTCGCGTTCTTTTACGGGAATCCATTTTTCTATGTCAACGTCGTACAGATTTGCTATGGCGCATAGGTAGAATAGGACGTCGCAGAATTCTTCTTCGATTGTGTCTTTGATGTTTTCGCCTTCGGCGTGGGGATATTTGTTTAGGATGGCTTTTGCGAGTTCTCCCGACTCTTCCATAAATTTTAGGACGTAGTTGTGCTTTTCTTTGGGGTTGAAGTCTTTCTTTTTGATGTATTGTTGCAGATGTTTTATTGTTATTTTTCCGTCCATTGTTACACCTCTTTTTGCGGGCGTCTGTTTTCTTCGCGTTTTATCCAGTTGCGGATTCCGCGGCCTGCGAAGGGCTCGTCGGCGTGTCTTGGGATTATGTGCAGGTGGGCGTGGAAGACGTCTTGACCGCCGGCTGCGCCGCAATTCCAGCCTACGCTGTAGCCGTCGGGTTTGTATTTGGAATCGAGATATTGCTTAACCTTGTCAATCAATTGCTTTGTCGCTTCCCATTCTTCGGGGTTTAAGTCGAACACCGTTACTCTGTGTGATTTGGGAATGATTACGCATGAACCTACGAGTATCGGCTCGGGCTGCTCGATACAGACGCAGTGGTCGTTTTCGAACAGGAATGTCCCGTAGGTATCATTTTTGTAATCGCAGAATATGCATTTTTCCATTTTGTTACCTCATTCCTTTAAATTATGTTTTTGAAGAAAACTCGCGTGCAAGTATGTCCATGTATATTTTGTCAATGTATTTTCCGTTTTTGAATACCCACTCGCGCCGCCTTCCGGATTCCATAAAGCCAATTTTTTTGTAGCAGGCTATGGCGGCGTTATTGTCTGCATTGGCGGACAACATTATATTGTGGAGGTTTAGCGTGTTAAATCCGTATTTGAGGACTAGGCGTATGGCTTCATGGCCGTAGCCTTTGCGTCGGTGTTCTTCCTCGCCTATAACAATGCCGATAAAGGCATTGCGGTTTAGATGGTCGATATTGTGTATGCTAATGTGTCCGATTAATGTATCGCCGTCAAGAAGCACAATGTCGAAACGATAATCTATTAATTCTGCAACGGTTGTTTTCGCACTCTTTAGTGAAACGAGATTGTGATAGCCGCCGTATGTGTCGGCGACTGTTTTATCGTTCATCCATTTGGCCCATTTTGTATAGCTCTCGATATCGTCGGGGTTAAACGGCGATAAATACAGACGCTCGCCGACGATTTTACGGTAATAACGCATTTGCAAACCTCGCTAATCTATAATATTGGATTTAAGTTTGAAACCGTCAATATTAAACCCACCTGCTTGATTTAATATTTTTGTCGTTAGTTTTTCGTATGCGTCCATTTTGTCGTCTTTGCTTGTTGCGGTTATGGAGTTTGTAATCATGCTTTTTATTGTTTCGTCCGATAGCTCACGTAACAGATATTTTTCTCTGACAACGGAATCTGTGATATTTCCATAAATGGATTTGCAGTTATAGGGGAGATTTATTACGTTCATGTATTTTTCGAGTAGCATATTTAAGCGGGTGAAATATAGGAGGTCAAAATCAGCTCTTTGGTTTTCGTGGGCGTCTTGCAAATCGTCCAGCATATCCCATAAAAAGTATTTATCTAATTCGGACATATCATTTTTCTCCGTTGCATAAAAGTCCGAAATCATTTTATGTGCTTTCTTTTTTAATGCCTCGGTGTCTCCTGTTTTATCGAGCATGATTTTGCCTGTTGCAAATTGGGTTTGGCACATCAGGCTTTTTTCTTGAAAATCTTCTTCGAAATATTTGAGGATTTGGTTTGGCGGGTTTGCGAAGTATTCTATTAACAGGCCGTCAACGATTTTATTGCCGCGCTCTCGGTATTTAACACTGTTGTCTAATATGATATGGACATCCAAATCTGAGTGGCTGGTTGGATTGCCTGTGATGTAGCTGCCGCATACCAATACGCCGACAATATCATCGGCATACTCAAAATCTGAAAGGAAAGTGTTTAATTTGTTTTTCCAGCCGTTCATGCAAATTTCCTTTCAAGTTTTAATTTTTCACTGAAAAATTTTGCAAATCCATTGTCGATTTCTTCGTATTTTTCGGAATACTCCCTGTCGAAATAATACTCGCCGCTTTCGATGTGGACGGATAGGCTGTCCAACGGGAAGCCGATATTGCGTTTTTTGTGGGGCGTTGAAACGAGATAGAACGGCGCGGAGGCGATGTCCTCGCCCATGTATTCAAAGATTTGCCCTTCGTCGAGGATTAGGCATATTGCGTTTTTGTATCGTGCAGTCATTTTGCCGCCCATTTCTTTTGCGAGGGCGGAATAGTGGGCGATAGCGTCGTCGTCACTCATGTAATCGCCAATGCCGCGCACATTTATACCCGGTTGGCGTGCTTCGTCGAGGCCTTCTATATATAGTCCGCTGTCGCATGAGAAAAGGGGTGTTTTTAGGGCTTTGTAATAGGCGAGGGCTTTGATTTTTGCGTTGTCGAGCGGACTGTTGCCGTTTTCTTCTATGTGCATTTGGGGGGCGCGGATATCTGTTAGGCTTACTATTTCTATTCCGCGGTGGCTCACCCTTTTTTGCATGAAGGTGATTTTGCTTTTGTTTGTTGTGCCGTAGAGGAGTTTCATATCTTTAGGCTCATTTCTGTGTAGCTTGATTTTTTGAAGCCCAGCTTTTCGTAGACGGGGAGGCCGCTTTCTGTGGCAGATAGATGTATGCGGGATATGTTTGTTTTTTTTGCTTCTTCGATTAGGCGGGTTACTACTTTTGTGGCTATGCCTTTTCTGCGGTGGCTCGGGTAGGTTAGCACATTGTAAACCGTGGCGGCTACACCTGTGAGGGAGGAAATGTGTGCGGGCTTTTCGAATATCGATAGGTAGGCCGTGGAGACTGCTTTGCCGTCTGCTTCTGCGAGGATGACTATGCATGTGTCTTCGGGGATGTGCTTTGTGAAGTAGGTTTGCATTTGGCTTCTTATTGCGGTTTCTTGTTCTTGTGTTATTGCTCCTGCTTCGTCGACTATGAAGTCTATTCTTAGTTGGATTAACAGGGGGATGTCTTTTGTGGTGGCTTTTCTTAGTTTGATGTCCATTTTATTCTCCTTTGGGGTCTATCACAATGGGAATGTATGTTTGTTGCTTCGCCAAAATGGCCTAAAAATAATACCATAAATTTTCATTTATTACATTATCTTGACATATATACTACAACTATGTTACAGTTCAAACGGTTTCGCTTATTGCATTTTTACCAAATTGCGACGCAAAAATCTGATTGGCATTGTAGAGGTTTACAAATGGGCGACTATATCGTTTCTATGGAAAATATATATAAATCCTTCCCCGGCGTAAAAGCCTTGGACGGCGTAGACTTTAATCTGCGTGCGGGGGAAGTTTTGGCGTTGCTTGGAGAAAACGGCGCGGGCAAATCCACACTTATGAAAATTTTGAGCGGCGTGTACACTCGGGACGCCGGCGAGATGAGCATTAACGGTAAGCCCTGCGGTGATATTTCTCCAAAGCAGGCGCAGGAGCTTGGTGTGGCTATTATCCATCAGGAGCTTAACATGTGCCGCCATCTTACCGTTGCCGAAAATATCTTCCTTGGGCGCGAAAAAACACGTGGCGATATTCTTCTTAATTCGCAGATGGAAGCCGAAGCCAAGCGTTTGCTTGATAATCTAAAAATTGATATTTCGCCGCGTCAGGTGGTGGGGGATTTGCCTATTTCCAAGCAACAAATGGTGGAAATTGCAAAAGCCCTGTCCGTTAACGCACGCGTATTAATCATGGATGAGCCTACCTCGTCACTTACGGCAAAGGAAATAGACGACCTTTTTAGGATAATCCGTGAGCTAAAGCAAAGCGGGTGCGGCATTGTATATATTTCGCACAGGCTGGAAGAGCTACAGCATATTACCGACCGCGTTACAATATTGCGCGACGGAAAATACATCACCTCCATGAATTTTAATGATACCACCATCGACGAAATTATCACGCACATGGTTGGGCGCGAGATTACCGAAAAATTTCCACGTTTGTCTTGCAAAAAAGGCAAGGAGATTTTTTCTGTTTCTAATTTAAACGCGGGCAGGCTTGTGCGGGATATTAATTTTACGTTGTACGAAGGCGAAGTCGTAGGCTTTGCGGGGCTGATAGGCGCGGGCAGAACCGAGCTTACACGTGCTATCTTTGGTATTGACCCAAAAACCGGCGGAGAGTTTATGTTGGATGGCAAGCCAATCTACATAAATAAGCCCAAGGACGCCATAAAAGCAGGCGTTGTTCTTGCGCCCGAGGACAGGAAAAAGGATGGACTGTGTACAAAGCTAAGTATACGACAAAACTTGGCATTGCCTAATCTTGATATATTAAGCAGTCGTTTTTTTGGTGTGGTCAGCAAGAAAAAAGAAAATGAGCTTTGCAAAAAGGCAGTAGAAAGCCTAAAGGTTAAGGCACATGATATTAACGTGGACGCGGCAAATCTTTCCGGCGGCAATCAGCAAAAGGTTGTTGTGGGTAAGTGGCTTGCGCGTACCTCTCGTGTGGTAATGTTTGACGAGCCTACCCGTGGCATAGATGTCGCGGCAAAGGTTGAAATTTACAATATCATCAACGAGCTGAAGGCACAGGGTGTTGCGGTAATGATTGTATCATCGGAAATGCCGGAAATCCTGGGCATATCTGACCGCATAATCGTAATGTGCGACGGACGCATAACAGGCGAGCTGATTGCGGAAAATACCACTCAAAACGAAGTAATGACATACGCAACACGCTTTGAAAGTAAAAAGTCGCAGTTAGAGGAGACGAAATAATATGAATATCTTAAAAATCCGCGGGATGCCTGCGGCTCTTACCGCTTTTGCAGGGCTGATAATTATATTTATCGTGTTTGGGATGATTGACCCGGTTGTTTTCCGTACGGCTAATATTCAGAATTTATTGCGCGGTATGGCAATATATTTGTTAATAGGTATAGGGCAAAGCTTTGTGCTTATCACGGGTAATATCGACCTTTCTATCGGCTCGGTGGTGGGGATGAGTGCCATGGTTTCTGCTACGCTTATGTCCCGTGGTGTGCCTGTGATTCCTGCTATGCTGATTACTTTGGCGTGCTGTCTTTTGGTTGGTGTGTTGAATGGCTTGCTTGTGGGGCGCGCTAAGCTTCCGCCGTTTATTGCGACGCTGGGCACTATGTTTATGGCGCGTGGTGTTGCCATTATGGTTAACGGCAACAGGAATACGGGGCTTATTTCAGGCGAAACAGGAATCAGCAGTGAGTCCGCTACGACTTTCCGTAACTTCTTCTATTTTGGAAGCACGTTTGGGCTGTTTAATACGTTTTGGATTGCGATGGTTATTTTTGCGGTGTTCTTTTTTATCCTGTCAAAGACGCGCAGCGGGCGGCATATTTATGCCATCGGGTCTAATGTCGACGCCGCGAAGCTTTCCGGCGTAAATGTGGGTGCTACGATTACTAAGGCATATATGGTAAGTGCGTTTTGTGCCTTTGTTGTAGGGCTTGTGCGCGTTGCTATGACAGGCATGGGCTTTATGGAGGCCGGCAATATGTACGAGATGTTTGCGGTGGCGGCGGCGGTTATCGGTGGGATTTCTCCAATGGGCGGCACGGGCATTTTGCTGGGGACTCTGGCAGGTGCGTCCGTTTGGCAAACCTTGGAGAACGGGCTTAACATGATAGGCGCGCAGGTGGGAATCCAGCGACTTCTTATCGGTGCAATTGTGCCTTTGGCGGTGCTTATTGGTGTTACTTTCCGCAGGGATAGCAGTATCAAGCTTATTTCTAAATGGTTTGTCCCGTCTAATAAAAATTGACGGTAAATATAAAAAATAAGAAAAGGAGATTAAGAAAATGAAAAAAATTTTAATGTTGGTAGTTGCAATGGTTGCAGTGCTTGCGTTTACAGGCTGCGGCAACAATGACCAGGGAGCAGCAAACGGCGAATTTACAATCGCGCTTATTACGATGGACTCGATGGACCAGCACTGGGTAACATTGCATGGTGGTGCGCAACGTGCCGCAAATGCAGAAGGCGTACAGCTTAACTTTATGGCACCTGCTCGCAAGGACGACGCTTTGCAAATTGAACAGGTAAACAATGCGGTAGCCGCAGGCGTGGACGCAATCGTGGTAGCCGCAAACGGCCCGGACGCAATTACCGGTGCATTGCAAGCCGCCGCTGACGCGGGCATTGTTATTGTATATGTAGATTCTCCGGCAAATTTGGCGGCGGAAGCTACGTTTTCTACGGATAACCGCCAGGCCGGCACAACAGCCGGCGAAACAATGCTCGCATATCTCGCAGAGGCGGGCGTTACCTCCGGAAGCATTGGTATCGTTAGCGTAAACGCAGCGACGGCTTCTACCGTTGCGCGTGACGAGGGCTTCCGTGCGGCGTTTGGCGGCACAGGCTTTACGCTTTTGGAAACACAGTTTGCCGACGGCGACGCCGCTCGTTCTCAAACCTATGCGCAAAACTTTATCGTGCAGGGCGTAGTTGCAATGTTTGGTGCAAACGAAGGCTCTACCGTTGGTATCGGTAACGCTATCATGGCAGACGGCGGAAATGTGCTTGGCGGCGGTTTTGATACTTCCGACGCGATTATGAGCTTGCTTTCTGACGGGCATCTTCAGTTTACAATGGCGCAAGACCCCGACAACATGGGTTATATGGGCGTGCGTGCGGCGGTTTCTGCTTTGCGTGGGTCTTCTCGCGGCGGTGCTGTGGTTGATACCGGCGCGAATGTAATCCGCGGCGCAGGTACGATTGCTGCAACCACACCGGCGGAAGGCGAAGATTTTACGGTCGCGCTTATCACAATGGATTCTATGGACCAACACTGGATTACACTGCACGGCGGAGCAATGCGTGCCGCCAACGCGGAAGGCATTCAGCTTAACTTTATGGCACCCGCTCGCAAAGACGACGCTTTGCAAATTGAACAGGTAAACAACGCGGTCGCCGCAGGCGTGGACGCAATCGTGGTGGCGGCAAACGGCCCGGACGCAATCACAGGCGCATTGCAGGCTGCTGCTAATGCGGGTATTCTTATTGTATATGTAGATTCTCCGGCGAATTTTGCGGCGGAGGCGACCTTCTCCACAGATAACCGCCAAGCGGGAACGACTGCCGGTGAAACAATGCTCGAGCTTCTTGCGGCGGAAGGTGTTTCTGACGGCTCTATAGGTATCGTTAGCGTTAATGCGGCGACGGCTTCTACCGTTGCGCGTGACGAGGGCTTCCGTGACGCGTTTGCGGGCACGGGCTTTACCTTGCTTGAAACACAGTTTGCCGACGGCGACGCCGCCCGTTCTCAAACCTATGCGCAAAACTTTATCGTACAGGGCGTAGTTGCAATGTTTGGCGCAAACGAAGGCTCTACCGTTGGTATCGGTAACGCCATCATGGCAGACGGCGGAAACGTACTCGGCGGCGGCTTTGATACCTCCGACGCGATTATGCACCTTCTTTCTGACGGGCATTTGCAGTTTACCATGGCGCAAGACCCTGATAACATGGGTTATATGGGCATTCGTGCCGCTGTTGCCGCTCTGCGCGGACAATCACCCGGTGGCTTGGTGATAGACACAGGTGCTAATGTTATAACCGGTTAATTAATCGGAATTTTTTACGGGCGCGGAGAAATCCGCGCTCTTTTTTTGTGTGCCGGGAATGGATTTGTGGTCGGCATATTTTTCTATGCAGAATGTTTTGAATGATAATCGGCTCATACATACAATCCTTTCAGTTAAATTCTAAAGGTATCATCGTGGCGCGGGCAACATCTTCCATTTTCATTTTATTTGAAAAAGTTTTTCCCTTAATAAGCGTGTATATAACATTTATTACGCCACCATGGGTAACCAGGACTACATTTTTATTATCTTTTACTATCTTTTC
>WQRQ01000100.1 GCA_009786685.1 Defluviitaleaceae bacterium | reverse complement strand
CTACCCGTGGACAAACTCCTACCCCACCCCGCCGTCACCGTCCCTCCGGAAATTTTACCCCGCGCGCTAAACGGCAACCCTATCCCACT
Organism: Defluviitaleaceae bacterium; assembly: GCA_009786685.1. Classification (GTDB taxonomy): domain Bacteria; phylum Bacillota; class Clostridia; order Lachnospirales; family WQUN01; genus WQVC01. Next base: position 10,577 of record WQRQ01000100.1, on the reverse strand, counting down.
CACCCTTCTCCCCTCACTACCCATCGGTAAAAAATTCTGGCTAAAGTCACCAGTCCACCCCCACGCCCTAATCGGCCTATATTCCATAAAAGACAACACCCTACGAGTAGAAGTAAATGTCGTATAAAAATTAAGTGGCGCGCAAAGGTCGCGCGCTTCTTCGGAGGTAATGCTGTGAAAAATTGCTGCACCATAGGCAAATTCGAAGGAATCCACTTAGGCCACCAAGCCCTCCTAAAAGAAGTAATCCGCCTTTCCCACCAAAAAAACCTTATCCCCACTGTAGTAGTCTTCCATCCGCACCCATACAAACTACTGCACGACCCTTCCTACAAGCCCCTATTCACCCCAACCGAACGCGACAGCCTCCTAAAAAATTTCGGCATCCAAAACATAATCACCCTCCCCTTCGACCAAAGCCTGGTAAATATGGAAGCCGGATGTTTTGGTACAAAGCTAACCACCCTAGCAAACACACAGCAAATCGTCGTCGGAGAAAACTTTCGCTTTGGCAAAAACCGCACCGGGACAATCGAAACCCTTCTTGAAAACAATTTTGAAGTCAAGACCGTGGGGCTTTGGCCAAACGTGCCCCACAAGCCTTTAAAAAGGCTTGGCCCAAATTTTGGCGTTTTGAGTACGTCCGGGGTGCGTGCGTTATTGGAGGAGGGTAAGCTTTCCGAGGCGGCGGAGCTTCTTGGGTTTTCGTTTTTTATTGCGGGTGAGGTTACTAAGGGGCAGCAGCTTGGGCGTGTTTTGGGGTTTCCTACGTTAAATGTTTATCCGCCCGGGGATAAATTTTTGCCTGCGTTTGGTGTTTATGAGACGCTTACGCAAATCGAGGGTGGCGAGCGTATGCAGGGGCTTACTAATGTGGGCTTGCGGCCTACAGTGACCTTCGACCAAATGGCCCAAAATTCTGTTTCTGTGGAGACGCATATTCCGTCGCTTGTCGCAAAGCCTGACGAAATGTATGGGCGGCAAATAAAGGTGGAGTTTATCCGCTTTATCCGCTCGGAACGCCGATTTGACAGCACCGAGGCATTACAGGAGCAAATAAAAAATGATATAAAGGAGCTTCAAAAATGAGAAAAGTAACAGATGATTTCAATTTTTACCAAGGCAACTGCCCGCGAGAGCTGGTACACAACTATGGCAGCCCGCTGTATGTTTACAACGAAAATATCTTTCGTAAACGCTGCCGCGAGATGATAAAGCTTAGCAGTTACCCCAAATTTGCGGTTAACTACGCGATTAAGGCAAACACTAATTTGACGCTGCTTCGTATTGCCCGTGAGGAAGGCTGTCGTGCGGATATCAGCAGCCGTGGCGAGGTTGTGGCGGCACTTGCGGCGGGCTTTAAGCCGGAGGAAATGCTTTTTGTCGTAAACAATGTTTCGGAGGATGAGCTGCGGTATGCTGTTTCGGTTGGCATGACGGTTAGTGTGGATTCTCTTTCGCAGTTGGATACGCTTGGACGTGTAAACCCCGGCGGGCGGATTGCGTTGCGATTTAATCCGGGCATAGGCGGCGGCCATCACGAAAAAGTAATAACTGGCGGCGACGGAACAAAATTTGGCATAATGCCCGAGTACATCCCGCAGGTTAAGGAGCTTTTGGCAAAACACGACTTAAAGCTCATCGGAATAAACCATCACATCGGCTCACAAAACTGGGGCGATATCTACTTGGATGGCGTAAATGCATTGTTAAAAATAGCAAAACAATTTGACGAGTTGGAGTTTGTAGATTTTGGCGGCGGCTTTGCAACACCCTACCACAAACAAAACGGCGAAAAACCGCTGGATTTACAGATGATAGGCAAAACCCTGGACAACTTTATTTCAAAATTTACGGCAGAATACGGCAGGGAGATAACCTTTATGATTGAGCCGGGGCGTTATATTTCAGCAGAATGCGGTGTGCTGCTTGGCACTGTTCACGCTACAAAAACCTGCGGTGAGGCGCGTTATGTCGGCACGGATTTGGGCTTTTCCGTACTCAAGCGGCCAACCCTTTATGATTCTCACCACGATATCGAGATTTACCGCGAAAAAGGCAGCATTCCTTTTGGCGAAAAACAGATTATTAATATCGTAGGCAACCAATGCGAATCGGGCGACTATATCGCAAAGGAGCGCGAGCTTTCGCCGCTAATCGTAGGCGACGTAGTCGGCGTGTTGGACGCAGGCGCGTACGGGTATGCCATGTGCTGTACGTACAATCACCGCGCCCGCCCCGCCGAGGTGCTGATACAAGAAAACAGCAGCGTAAAAGTCATAAGAAAGCGCGATACCTTTGAGGATATGTTGCAAAATATGCTGGATTGCTAAGCTGGGTGGTATTTTATGGAAGAAGAGAAAAAAACCGATAAGTGGGAATTTGAAGATTACGCATTTTTATTCACGGGGATACTTGTGGGCTTTCTTCTTGTTGGGCCGGAGCTGCTGTACGAATTCTTTGGGATAGATTTTTTCCTGCCAAAAGATGACGGCGACCTTGGCGATGTGATTACAGACCTAGTAGAAGGCGAGGGCTGGAGGGGTTTTAGTTTTCAAACCCTTCGCGCCCTCTCGCCGTTTTTGTTTCTTGTTACCACTTCCGTCTGCTTTTGGAAGGACGCAATAAGCTCGAGGTCGGACGGCGGGTACAAAGGCTCGTTGTTTACGCATACCTTTGAGAGCCTGCTGGAAGACGCTATTTACATGACAATCACCACCGTCATGGTAATCAGTGCTGTGCTTTTTGGCGCAATGTATATCTCTTGGCTGGCAGGGCCTATCACGTTTATTTTGTTTGTCTTTCTTCTCCCGCTTCTCAAGAAAAAACGTGGGCATGACGACGAGGTTAAAACACCTTGGGGGCAGGTGGCTATTTTTGTTGCGGGGCTTATCGGTGAAGCCATTACGGGGGCTTGGATTATATTCCCTGCTTCGTGGCTTATTCTTTGTGCAATAAATTTATTTTATTATCTACGGAAAAAAAGATATTCTGCCGATATAATATTTAATATGATTTATTACGCCTTTTCTGTGGTGCTTATGGGCGTTGGTATTGTTATGGATTTTTGGCTCGCGTCATGGACGGCCTTCCCCATCGCACTGTTTATTGCATGGATACTGCGAAAAACCAATATTATCAAAGACACAGAAATTGACACAACCCCGCCAAACGAGGTATAATGCTTCATTCGCAACGTAAAAGGAGTTTACTAATGCTTGGTACAGATATTGGAATAGATTTAGGCACAGCTTCGATTTTGGTATATATAAAAGGGCAAGGCACAGTGCTTACAGAGCCATCCGTAGTAGCCATTGACAAAAACACAAACAAAATCCTCGCCGTAGGCGAAGAAGCCCGCAGTATGCTCGGTCGTACACCCGGCAATATATCGGCGGTGCGCCCCATGCGCGAGGGTGTAATTTCCGATTACCATATCACGGAAAAAATGCTTAAATACTTTATAAACAAGGCAATCGGCCGCCCGCTTATGCGCAAGCCGCGCATAGCGATATGCGTCCCGTCCAACGTAACAGAGGTAGAACGCCGTGCAGTAAAAGACGCCGCGATACAAGCAGGAGCAAGGCAAGTTTTTATCATAGAAGAGCCTATAGCCGCAGCCATTGGCGCGGGTATTGACATAGCACGGGCATGTGGTAGTATGGTCGTGGACATCGGTGGCGGTACTACCGATGTTGCTGTTATATCCTTGGGCGATACGGTGGTTAGCCAGTCGATAAAAACGGCGGGCGACCATTTTGACGAAGCAATCATCCGCTACATGCGTAAAAAGCATAATATATTGATAGGCGAACGCTCCGCCGAAGAACTAAAAATCAATGTAGGCACAGCATATCCCCGACCCGCCTCCGTAAGCCTGGAGGTACGCGGCAGAAATCTGGTAACAGGCCTACCGAAAAACATATCCGTAACATCGGAAGAAATGCAGGAAGCCCTGCAAGAATCCGTAGCCGCAGTAGTAGACGCAGTCCACAATGTATTGGAAAAAACCCCACCCGAGCTGGCCTCCGACATCTACGACAGGGGCATAGTAATGACAGGCGGCGGCGGTCTCCTGTACGGGCTTGACAAGCTGATAAGCGAAAAAACAGGCATAAACACCATAGTAGCAGAAGACGCCGTTTCCTGCGTAGCAGTAGGCACAGGCAAATATATAGAATACCTTGCAATGGGCAAAATCAATCCCATTGACGTCCGCAGAAACTGATAAAGAAATCTTTTTGCCTTGCGGCAAAAAACGTGAACAAAAAAACGAATTGGAACATTTCGGTTTTTTTGTTCACTGATATAGGGGGAGCAACCTAATGATTAGAGGCATTTACACATCCGCACTGGGCATGATTACAAACATGCAACGCATGGATGTCACCACAAACAACATAGCAAACGTAAATACCACGGGGTATAAACGCGACCATGTTGTTTCGCACCAGTTTTCCGACGTTTTGATGGCTAGGATTAACGACCCCGGGCTTAGGATGTTCCAGCAATGGGGCATTGGCACTATTAACCCCGGTGTTTTTGTGGACGACGTATTTGCGGACTTTTCCCAGGGCGCGTTCCAAGAAACAGGCAATACCCTTGACCTTGCAATCGCAGGGCAGGGCTTCTTTGTGGTTAACATAAACGGAGAAGAATTGTTTACCCGCGACGGTGCTTTTACAAAGGCTAACGGCGTGCTGCTTACAGCAGAAGGCGGTCTCGTACAAGGGATGAACGGAAATATCAATCTGCCCGAGGGCTACATTGTAATAAACGAACAAGGCCGAGTTTATGTAAACAGCGAATATATAGATACCCTTCGCTTTGTTAATTTTAACCGCGACGGTTTGCACAGCTTGCAAAAAATGCATGATAATTTCTTCCGCGCAGGCGAGCATACCCCCGGCACGGAAATCCCCTTCGAAGGCAGCGTAATCCAAGGCTTTCTGGAAGGCTCAAACGTAAACATTGTACAAGAAATGGTACAAATGATAGCAACTTCCCGCGCATACGAAACAAATGCGCGTATGCTAACCATCCAAGACGGTACGCTGCAACGCGCCGTTAATGATATCGCACGCAGACAATAACAGCGCAGCAAGCGAAGCGCGCCAGACCTTTAAGGGGGACATAAATTATGATGCGTTCACTTTGGACGTCAGCCTCAGGCATGACAGCACAAATGCTGAAAATTGATACCGTCACAAATAACATCGCAAACGTAAACACCACGGGATTTAAGCGCGAGCGTTTGGAATTTAAAACGCTGCTATATGAAACAATGCAACGCGCCGACCTCGACCCCGTAAACATGACAGGCCGCCCCGTAAACCTGCAAGTAGGCCACGGTGTACGCCCTGCCGCCACTACGCGGATTTTTACACAAGGCTCTATGCAGCGCACCGACCGCCCTGTGGACTTTGCCGTCGAAGGCAACGGATTTTTCGAAATCCGTACAAACTTTGGCGAGTATCGTTATACACGTGACGGGTCGTTTCACCTCATGCCTGTGGAAGACGGTACTTTGGTGCTTACTACTTCTTCCGGATTCCATGTGATGAGCGTGGACGGTGACGAGATTATTATTCCCGAGGGGATTTCTGCCGCAGACCTTTCTATTTCATATGAAGGAATGCTTTTTGCCACCACGGCGGTAGAGGGTTTTATAGACCTTGGCTTCCAAATACGTCTCGTGCAATTCCCCAACCCTAACGGGCTGGAAGGCATAGGCGGCAACCTCTTCCAAGAAACGATTGCCTCCGGCGCACCGCTTTCCGAAGCGGAAGGCGAAACAGGCCGCATTAGCCGCCTTGTGCAAGGCTACCTGGAAATGTCCAACGTATCCATTGCCGAAGAAATGATTGGTATGATAACCGCACAACGCGCATTCGATACAAACTCACGCGGAATCACCACCTCAAACGAAATGCTGCAAACAGCCAACCAGTTAGTACGATAGGGGGCAAACTAAATGGAAATCGGTAATATTTTATCGTCCACCATAGAATCTCGCGCCGCGATAATGCAAGTGCAAAATCGCGACAACGAGTTTACACAGTTCCAAGAAATCCTGGACAGAATGCTCACGGAAGAACGCTCCCTAGAAGACCAAGAACGCGCACAAATCCGCCAAGCCGCAGAAATGTTTGAATCCTTCTTCCTTAATATGATGTTTAGCCAAATGCGTAATGTAAACTTTGATGAGGACGGATTTATTCCCAGAGGTAACGCCGAGCGCATTTTTACAGAAATGCTGGACGAGGTAATCGCTGATAAAGCCGCCGCACAAGGTGGGTTTGGGCTGGCAGATATGCTGTATGCGCAGATGACAAAACAATTTGATAATGTAATAAGATAATTTTGTTAGTCAGTTTTTAAAACTTGCCAGAATCGCTCCTGCGTCCAACAGGGGCGATTCTTCTTTTTATACGAGAACAATACATACTTAGCCGGTGCTGTAACTTACAAAATTATCGGCAATAAAGTCCCGATGGTTAGAAGCCCAAGCCCCGCAACGCTGCGTTTGCTGAATTTCTCGCGTAGAAATAACCATGCAAAGCCCATGGTGAGGACAATGCTTAGCTTATCAATGGGTACGACGTGGCTTGCGTTTCCGATTTGCAGCGCGTGGTAGAAGAATAACCAGCTCGCCCCCGTAGCCACACCGGAAAGCATCAGAAACACCCAGCTAATACGCTTTACCGACGATATTTTTTTGTGGCTGCCCGTTAGAAAAACCATTGTCCAGCTAAGCGGTACTACGACTACGGTTCTGATAGCCGTCCAAAGGCTTGCGTCGATATCAACGACACCTATTTTACCGAAGATTGCTACGAGACTTGCGAATACCGCTGCCAGCAATGCGTAAAACAACCAGCCCGTCTTAAAAGGCTCGAGACGATATTCCCACCAAGGGCGCGTCGGCAGAAAGCCGCTTCGCGACTCTAACATTAACCATGTGCCGATTCCCATTAAAATCATGCCGATTACGGTGATTATGCCAACAGGCTCGCGCAGAAAAATAAACGCAAGTATCATCGTCAAAATAGTGCTGCTTTTGTCAATAGGCACTACCTTGTTTACATCCCCAAGCTGCAAAGCCCGAAAAAAGCACAGCCACGACCCACCCGTAGCCAGCCCCGACAGTATGAGAAAAACCCACGTTCTGCCCGATATGTAAAAAATACCACTCTGCGCACCCACGATAAAAACCATAATCCACGCAAAAACAAGCACCACCATGGTACGCACGGCAGTAGCCAAGTGAGAATCCACATCCCTAATTCCGATTTTTGCAAGGATAGTGGTAAGCGCGGCAAAGGCCGCCGCACCTATAGCGTATAGTAACCAAAGCTCCATCAGCTCAACAACCAATCCATTACATTCATTTTTTTAATGCCCTCATAGTCTGCCGTGCCAAAGGCTTCGTCCAAAGTTAGCAGGTATTTGGGGTAATTATCTGTTATTTTTCGCAATGAGCTTAACTCACGCTTTAGTACACTTTCGTCCAGAGTTGTGGCGGCTACCTGATAGTATTCTGTGTTGTCGGGGCTTATTGCGACAAAATCTACTTCTGCGTCGTTAAATTGGCCTACGTATACGTCGTAGCCTCGGCGGCGTAATTCTAGGTATACGATATTTTCCAGCACGTGGCCTACGTCGCTGTCTTTTCCGCGTACGAGCAGATTTCGCAGCGCGATGTCCACGCAATAAAATTTACTCTGTGTAGCCAAAAACGCCTTGCCCTTGATATTATACCGCGTAGCCTCGTACATAATCAAACTATCACAAAGCCCCTTGATGTATTTATCTACCGTCTTTTGGTCAATGCCCTTGCCGATAGATTTTAGGGTATTTGCAATCTTTGTCGGTGAAACAATATTGCCTATATTATGAAACATAAATTTTATGACGCCTTCGAGGCTTGCGACATCGGGGATTTTAAGCCGCGCCACGATGTCTTTTAACAGCACCGTGTTATAGATGTCTCGCAGATACTCCTTAGCCTCGCGCTCGGGCTGTCGATATTTTAAAGTATACGGAAACGACCCCGTTGCCATATATCTGTTAAATTTATCAACCTTGCCGCCCTCATCAAAGGTGCAAAATTCTTTAAACGAAAGCGGGAGCATTTTAAGCTCCACATACCTGCCCGAAAGAAGCGTTGCAAGCTCCCCCGACATAAAATACGCATTAGACCCCGTGATATAAACGTCGCAGTTGTCTCTTAAAAACAAGCTGTCCACCGCTTTTTCAAACTCATCCACGCGCTGTATTTCGTCCAGAAAAATATAGTTAATCCTATCCGACAATAATAAATTCTTGATGTAATCGTACAAGGCACGGTAATCGTTAAGCATCTCAAACTCAATATCTTCGAAATTTATGGCAATTATCTGCGAAGAATCCACACCCTGCGAAAGTAAATAACTACGGTAAATCTCAAACATTGTGGATTTTCCGCAGCGTCTTACGCCCGATATAACTTTTATTATTTGCTTTTCTTTCCAGCGGATAAGCCAGTCAATATATTCTTTTCTTAGGATTTCATTCACATAAATCACCTCACACGATTATTATGTGCATTTTAATCCGTTTTTATTTAATTGTCCATAAATTTAAGGAATTTATTCCTAAAATTTTCTCATTTGAAAAACTATTGACAGCTATTACGTCTGACGATATAATACTATTACGTTAAACGTAATAACGAAAGGGGATGCTATCTTGAGTGGGAGGACTGTGCAAGGCGCACTTACCGAGGGGGTTTACTTAATTCTCATATCAATGCTTGTTCCGCGCCACGGATATGCTGTAATGCAGAATATCGAGACATTGACGGCAGGGCGGGTTGTGCTTGGAGCGGGGACGCTATACGGAGCGATAAACAATCTATTGGAAAAAGAGTGGATATGCGCCACAGGGCATAATGCAGAATCACGAAAAAAAGAATATGTAATCACGCCGACAGGCAGGGCAGTTTTGCAGGTTGAGATTAGCCGATTGGAAGAGCTAATTAGAATCGGACAACAAGAAAGGATGGGTGTGGGAAATGAAAACTAGATTATGGAAGTTTCCGCATGATACGGAAAAAATTGAGATATGGCTAAATGAGATGGCAAGTGATGGCTTTATTTGCGTAGGCGTGGACGTTAATATGTGCCGCTACACCTTTGAGCAAGGCGAGTCGGGTGAATACACCTACCGTTATGTATTTTTTGATAAATGCTTCAGCCACTCAAAATCCATCCGTTACCTATCCTTTTTGAGAGAGAACGGAATAGAGTGTGTAGGACATTCTTTTCAAAATGTCATTTTGCGCAAAAAAGCTGCCGATGGTGAATTCAATTTATTTACGGACAGAGAATCACAAATTAACTATTACAGCCACCTTAAAAAATCGTACGCAATATGGGCTGTACCAAGCTGGATTCTTATTGCATATTTTTATGGTAGCATTATAGCCACACACTTAAATATCGCCAGAGAATTTGCATTTTCTTTGTCGTTTTTTGTTCATCCGCTTACGATAGCGATGCATGTTGCTTTTTTGATAAATATTTGTATATCCATTTCATCTTTTCAACAATCGAGACGTTATGCGTTGCTGGTAAAAAATCTAAAGAGAGACAGCGCGGTTTTTGAGTAAATTTATTGCGCAATTACAAATGACGTTCGACAATGTTTGCCGTCGCCTCGTCCAAAATAAACCTTGGTCTGCAAAAAAAAAAACGCTATAATAAAACCAGAAAGGGGTGGCATAAATGCAAACTATGAGCCTTGAGCTTCCAAATGACTTAGCGCACCAAATCAGCCAAACCCCACGCTACGGCAACGCAGTGAATGAAAAAATGCAAATGCTGTTAGCTATCGGTTTGTTTGCGTCAAAAGAGGTGAGCTTAGCAAGGGCTGCCGAATTGGCAGGATACAGCCTTGTTGAGTTCATGGGCATACTAAAATTTCTTGGCATACCCGCCCTTGTTTACACAGAAGAAATGCACGAGCAAGACCAAGAATTTGTTAATGCGTCATGGTAACAAAGACAGCCGTGGTTAATGCCAGCCCGCTTATAAATTTAGCAAAAATTGGTCGCCTTAACCTGCTAAATAACATTTTTGATAAGGTTTTCATACCGAATGCCGTACTTGATGAAGTATCCGGCTTGGACATAAGACGGAGTTTGTCAAATGGATAATTTGTTGAAACAATCAAACTTTTATTGTGAAAATAAAGCAATAATTAGAACAATAAAGTCAAGGGTATTTCAAAGATTATTTTCTCAACATTGAAAAAAGCCACAAATCCCAGTGTTTTTTGGGAAGTGTGGCTTTTCTACATTCAACTCATCATGTTTAATCGGATTGGATTAGACGTTATAATTATTTAATTTAAAAGCAGTCCATTAATGCGTCATCAAAATTCGGAAACATGAAAAGAACGCTTTTGAGTTTTTGCTTGAGCCACGCCCAAAATTTCTCAATCGGATTGAGGTCGGGAGAATATGGAGGAAGAAAAATCACCTCGCAATTTGCCTTTGCCGCTAATTCTTTCAATGTCGATTTTCTGTGGAAAGA
>WQRQ01000099.1 GCA_009786685.1 Defluviitaleaceae bacterium | reverse complement strand
GTAGGCCGAAATTACGAAGAAATAAACCACTGGTGGCGAGTGCTAACCAAGGAAAAAGGCGTGGATATCGTAGTGATGGACATGCCTCTTTTGGATACCAGAAACGGACGCGACCTACTGGGAACGCTAATCGCGGATTTGGTACTTAACCTACTAAGCTATGTAGCCCACAGCGAACGCGATAATATCAAAAAACGCCAAGAGGAGGGCATAGCCGCCGCAAAAGCGCGAGGCGTACGATTTGGCAGACCCGCCAAAAAGCCACCGGAAGATTTTAAGCAATTAGCAAAGTGGTGGAAAAAGGGAGAGCTAAGAACAAAGGACTTTATGGCAGCCACAGGACTGACGGAGACGACGCTATACAGACGGTTACGGGAAATAAATGTGACGAGAGACTAACAGATTTGTTTTTTTGGCCAAAAGCGTTACAGCCCTTGATTTATATGGCTTGGCTGGGATTTTAAAATGGTGCAAAATCCGTCAAAAAGTCCCTTGAAAATTTTTTATGTATCCGTGCAGAAGCGGGAGCGTAGAAAGCCAGATTTTACAGGCGTTTGCGCTTGATGTATGCGAGGAAAATCAGGCAAAAATCCCCCAAAAGGTATAGGTTTTGACGGATTCTAAGCCTCGGACATAATAACATGAAAAACTGGAAAAATGCAACAATTTTTTATGTGTTTTATGCAATTGTATGTCAAAAAAGCCCACAGAGATAACTCCGAAGGGGCTTAGTCAAAACCTATACCTTATGGTGGATGCCTAAACCTAAAACATTTTTAATGCCGTACATACTACGGCTGGGAAGCGAGGAGAAAGAAAATGTATCGAGTATTTAAAAAGTATTTATGTGTACTTATGGTGTTTGTGTTGGTGATAGGTGCTTTGCCTATGATGGCGCAGGCGCATGACTTGACACATGATGCAGCACATGCAGAAATAGCCGCGTTTATGTCCATCAGCCCGGGTACTGTGCTTAACCCAAGGGCTACGCCACAATGGGGGCTGCAAAGCTTTACCTTTAGGATTGACGCAACGGCATTTTCAAATTTAAGCCCCGGAATTATTCAATTTGCTATGCTTGACTTCCAACTTAGCGGCGAAGCAAGCTCCAACGCAGTAGGTTTTGCAAGTACAGCAGCTCTTAACATCACATTTTCAGCAGGCCCCGGTTTTAGAGTAAACGGCGACCCCGCAGGCACTGCTATGGCTAATAACTTTTTGGCCGGTTTAAATGCAGCGTCGACATTCGCAAGCGGCAACCGTGAATTTTTGAACGCCGCTCATACACCTGCTTATGAAAACTATCTTGACGTAATGGCAGGGCGCGTGCGTCGTAACCTTAACATACTCGGCCAACCTGATACCGGTGTATGGGGCGGTATGCTTGGAGTTCCTGACTTTGAGTTCGAATCCCAAGCAGCATTACCTGAAGCCGAGAGGATACCCCTAAACGTGACCCACAGTGCAAGAAGATTAATGGTAAACCTTTTGGGTGGAGACGTCGGTCGTCTTAACAACACAATTGACGGATTTATTGATGTGCAAGTTACACAAATCCGCCCGGACAGTCCCGAAGCAAATATGGCAATCTACCTTCGCACAGGCGGTAACAACATTATGCATACACCTGTACAACTCGCTAACGTATCTCTCGTAGGTGACTGGAATAATGGTGTAACAATCAGCATGGCAAATGTTATACACGGAGAAGATGCTATACCATCCTTCGGGATTAGAATTAGAGAAAACGCGCCCGGCAGGCTTATGCCCGCCGCAGGAGGCGCAAGCCACTTCTATACACGCTTGGTAGCACCGAGTGGATTTGTATGGTATACAGACCCGCTTCACGCTCTCGTTCCACTGCGTGCAGATATTAACAGCGACGTAGGTACACCGGATGGTTTATGGCCGGAAGACAGAGTTACAATTGCAAATCTTTCCGCTATCGGTGGCAACAATCCACACCTTAACCCATCCACAGGCAGAAGCGAGCTTTACCTCCGTGTTAACCATCTGGGTAGAGGCCATAGCTTCACTAACAGAACAACACCTGCGGAGTTTACCATCCGTGGTCTTACACTTGTGCCGGAAAGTGACGCAGCAAGCGCAGGCGACTTAGCCATAGATGTATTTGTAGGTAACACGGGCAATACGGATTGGGCTCCGACAGGGTTTAGTCCGGGGCAAGGCCGTCAAACAGACACTATCCCTGGCTCAACATGGGGGCACGGCCACTTCCTTCCATGGCTGGTTACTCCTACTACACCAACCGCGATTCCTACCTTCACAGACCATATGGGTTCATTCTGGAGTGAACACAATAGCGGAGGTGCTAACTGGAGGTATATTGGTCTGGTTATCGAATATCTCGACGAAAACGTCGACAATGATGTGGATGAAATCCCGGATGCGCCGGGCATTGTGCTTAACCCCAGGTTTACTCCGCAATGGGGGCTGCAAAGCTTTACCTTTAGGATTGACGCAACAGCATTTTCTAACCTAAGCCCCGACATTACCCAGTTTGCTATGCTCGAATTCCGACTGAGCGGCGGAGCAAGCTCTAACGCAGTAGGCTTTGCCAACACCGATGCCCTTAACATCACATTTTCAGCAGGCCCCGGCTTTAGAGTAGACGGCGACACATTTAACAACTTTGCATTTTTGTCAGATTTGAATGCTGCGACTACAGCAGGTAGCAGCAACCGTGAGTTTTTGAATACCTCTCGTACACCTGCTTATGAAAACTATATTGACGTAATGGAGGGACGCGTTCGTCGTAACCTTAACATACTCGGCCAGCCTGATGCCGGTGTATGGGGCGGAATGCTTGGAGTTTCTGACTTTGACTTCGAACATCAAGCAACATTACCTGAAGCCGTGAGGACACCCCTAAACGTAACCCACAGTGCAAGACGGATAATGATAGACCTTTTTGGCAGTGCCCCTTGGCGTCTTAGCCACAGCTTGGAAGGATTTATTGATGTACAAGTTACCCATATCCGTACGGACGCTGCATATGCAAACATGGAAATAAGCTTAAACACAGGCGGCAACCATATTGCACTTGTCAGACACACACTATTAAATGCACCGCTTGTAGGCGACTGGAATAACGGTGTAATAATAAGCGCGACAGATATTATATCCGCAGAGGACAAGGATGTTATACAATTACCGGGTATCAGCATTAGCGAACGCATACCCGGTAGGCTAATGCCCGCCACAGGAGGCGCAAGCAACTTCTATACGCGCTTGGTAGCACCGAGTGGATTTGTATGGTATACAGGCGCGCTTTACGGTCTCTTACCACTGCGTGCAGATATTAACAGCGACGTAGGTACACCAAGTGGTTTAGAGCCGAAAGACAGAGTTACAATTGCAAATCTTTCCGCTATCGGCGGCAATAATCCACACATTAACCCATCCACAGACAGAAGCGAACTTTACCTCCGTATTAATCACTTTGGCAGAGGTGACAGCTTTATTAACAGAGCAACAAATGCGGAGTTTACCATCCACGGCCTTACACTTTTACCGGAAAGTAACGCGGCAAGCACAGGTGACTTAGCCATAGATGTATTTGTTGGTAACACGGGCTTTGGTTCTCCCTCGGTAGGCACAGAAGACCATTTGGCCACGGTACAAAATCCCCCGGCAGGGACAGGATTTAGTCCGGGACAAAACCGTCAAACAGACACCCTTGCGGGCGCAACTTGGGGGCATGGCCACCTCCTTCCATGGATAGTTACCTCCGATACACCTGTCGCGATTCCTACTTGGACAGACCACATGGGGTCATTCTGGAGTGAGCACAATAACGGCGGTGTTCACTGGCGGTATATCGGTCTTATTGTCGCATGTCTCGGCGAAGAAGAGCTTCCTCCGATAGATAATGGTAACGGCGATGACAACGGCGATGACAACGGTGACGATAACGGCGACGACAATGGTGACGACAATGGTGACGACAACGGCAACGATAATGGTGACGACAACGGCAACGATAATGGTGACGACAACGGCAACGATAATGGTGACGACAACGGCAACGGCAACGATAACGGTGACGACAACGGCAACGACAACGGTGACGACAATGGCGACGACAATGGCGACGACAACAACGACGACGACAATCAAAACAACCAACAAGGCAGCGGTGGTAACGGCGGCACAACACAACCTCCCGCACAAGGCGGACAACCCGCCCCGGCTCCTGCACCCGCTCCCGCACCTCCCGCCGCGCCCGTCACAAGCATTCCTGCTAACGACGGCGCAATGCAGGTAGGCGTACAAGTGCGCGACACCCAAGCCACGATTAGCATGACAGGCAATGTCCGCAACCAAATCCGCGACAATGCCGACGACTATGTTTCCTTCGACCTCTCCGCAATTTCAAATTTGGAAACGGCAATAATGGCTCGTTCCGATTGGAATAACTTTGCCCGTGCAGGGCTTGGCGTAGAAATCGCAATGCCCGTGGGTACACTTGCATTCGATTACGTAGCGGCGCGTTCTATCGGAGACCTTACCACAGGAGCAAATATCGCAAGCACAATTTCAGAAGTAACACCAACCGCTCTTACCGCCGCCCAACAAAACACCCTCACCGACGGCGACATGGTTTTCAGAATCACAGTAACCGCCAACAACAGGTATGTAACAGAATTTAACGGCAATCTAGCCATCACAGTACCCTTCGAGGGTACACCACCTGTAGGCGCGTGGCGTTTAGCCGACGACGGCACATTGGAGCAGCTTCCCGCGACCTTCGACGCGGCGACAGGCATGGTTACTTTCGTAACAAACCGCCTATCCATGTTTAAAATCGGCCACAGTCCCGCAGCGGCTGCCCTTACAGGCATAGCCACACCCGCGCTAATGCGCTTTGCGGTAGGTGTAGCCCACGGCGACGCAATACCCTTCATAGACGGCGCAAACCGCACACTCGTCCCCCTCCGCGCAGTAGCCGAAGGCCTCGGCGCAGAAGTAGACTGGGACGACACCACCCGCACGGTAAGCATAACCCGCGACGGACAAACCGCTTTCGTAACAATAGACGCCCCCCTCCCCGGCGGAATGGGTACAGCGGTAGTCCAAAACGACCGCACCTTCGTCCCCGTTCGCTATGTATCGGAAGTTCTCGGCGCAACAGTACGCTGGGATGAGGCAAACAGAGCAGTGTATATCTACTAGAGCGAATTAATTCGCTATAACGAATAATTAAAAAAAAGCTGCTCCAGGTTTTAACGGGAGCAGCTTTTTTCTATTATAGCGAATTAATTCGCTCTACTTAAACAGGATATGCTTCTTTTGCTTCGTATTTTGTGTGGAGTATCTTATGCGCTTTGTGGCTGTTTGGTTTTTCGAGGTAGTCGTCGTAGAGTTTTTTGATTTGTGGGTTTTTGTGTGATTTGCGGACTGCTTTTTTTGCATCTTCTTCATAGAGGGCAGCAGCGCGGGCTTCGCGGATGTCTGTAGTTGCGCGGGTGGATGCAGAAATTTTTGGTTGTCCGCCACCGTTTGCACAGCCGCCGCTACATGCCATTACTTCTATAAAGTCATAGCTTGCCTCGCCTGCTTTTATTTTGTCCAGCAGTTTTGCGGCATTTGCTGTGCCATGGACCACCGCTACTTTTACTTTTTTGTCGCCCAAGGCTACTTCGGCTTCTTTTATGCTTTCGAGGCCGCGTATGCTTTTGAATTCTACGTCGGTGTCTTTGCCTGCTACCACTTCGGATACTGTACGGAGTGCTGCTTCCATAACGCCGCCTGTCGCGCCAAAGATTACGCCTGCGCCATTGTCTGCTCCGCATAGGTCTTGGTCAAAGTTGCTATCGGGCAATGTTGAAAATTTAATGCTTGCTTGTTTAATCATTCTTGCAAGCTCGCGGGTGGTTAGTACCGCGTCTACGTCTCTGTTACCGTCAACTTCCATTTCCGGACGAGCGGCTTCGGATTTTTTGGCGATACAGGGCGCGATTGCCACCGAGAAAATTTTCTTTGCGTCAACGCCGAATTTTTCGGCATAGTATGATTTGATGATTGCTCCATGCATTTGAATCGGCGATTTACAGGAAGAAAGATTAGGAATAAACTCGGGATAGTTAAACTCGCAGAAGCGAATCCAACCGGGCGAGCAAGACGTAATCATCGGCAATGTGCCGCCGTTATTGATTCTGTCTAAAAGCTCGTGGCCTTCTTCCATGATGGTAAGGTCTGCACCAAAGCTTGTATCATATACCTTGTCAAACCCAAGGCGTTTTAACGCGCTTACCATTTTGCCTGTTACGCGTGTGCCTACGGTCATTCCGAACTCTTCGCCCAAGGCGGCACGCACGGCAGGTGCGGTTTGTACCACTACGTGGGTGTCTTTACATTCGAGAGCCGCCCATACTTTGTCGATATCGTCTTTTTCGCGCAATGCTGCTGTGGGGCATACGTTTACGCATTGACCGCAGTAGATACAGGGTACTTCTGTCATGTTTTTGTTAAATAGCGGAGATATTTTTGTGGTTATTCCGCGCTCCGTAAAGTCCAGTATTGAAGAGCCTTGTTTCTTTTTACATACGTTTACGCAGCGGCCGCAAAGGATACATTTGCTTTGGTCGCGTACGATAGACGGAGAAGAATCATCTAATACGCCAAAATCGTTTTCGCCCTCAAAGGGTACTTGGCGTATGCCCATTTCTTCTGCTACTGTTTGCAGCTCGCAGTTTCTGTTTGATGGGCATGAAAGGCAGTCGCGGTTATGGTTGGAGAGGATTAGCTCCACCGTGGCTTTGCGTGCATTGCGCACTTTTTTGCTTGTGGTGCTTACCACCATGCCGTCAAATACAGGCATTACGCAGGCGGCAGCCAAGCTGCGTGCGCCTTGTACCTCTACTTGGCATACACGACACGCGCCTATTTCGTTTGCTTCCTTTAGATAGCAGAGTGTAGGAATATCAATGCCTACCTTACGTGCTGCGTCCAGGATTGTGCTGTTGTTTTCCACTTCAACAGTGATATTATCTATAGTTACCTTCATAATAAACTTCCCCCTACCCTTTTTTAATTGACTTAAACGGACATGCAGGAATACACGCGCCGCACTTTATGCATTTTTCTTGGTCGATTACATGGAGTGTTTTAACTTCGCCGGTGATGGCATCCACCGGGCAAATACGCTTACATTTTGTACAACCTTTGCAGGTCTCGTCTATGAAGAACTCAAGAAGCTCGACACATGCACCTGCCGGGCATTTTTTGTCTTTTACATGGGCTTCGTACTCGTCGCGGAAGTAACGAAGCGTAGACAGTACGGGGTTTGGAGCGGTTTGTCCGAGGCCGCACAGGGATGAAGCTTTGATGTTGTTTGCAAGCTCTTCCAAGCGGTCAAGGTCTTCCATTTCGCCATTGCCTTCGGTTATGCGGATGAGTGTTTCCAGCATACGCTTTGTACCTACGCGGCATGGCGGGCATTTTCCGCAGCTTTCGTCAACCGTAAAGTCGAGGAAAAAGCGTGCGATATCTACCATACAGTTGTCCTCGTCCATTACAACGAGACCGCCCGAGCCCATCATCGCGCCGAGCTCCAGGAGGCTGTCGTAGTCTATCGGGGTGTCGAGCTGTGCTTCCGTTAAGCAGCCGCCCGAGGGGCCGCCGATTTGTACCGCTTTAAATTTTTTGCCGTTAGGGATACCGCCGCCGATTTCGAAGACAATCTCGCGGATGGTCGTACCCATCGGTACTTCGATAAGGCCGGCGTTTTCGATTTTGCCGCCGAGGGCAAATACCTTTGTGCCTTTGGATTTTTCCGTACCGATTGCTGTAAGGAAGCCCGCGCCGTTAAGAATAATTTGCGGGATATTTGCAAAAGTTTCTACGTTATTGATAATTGTAGGCTTGCCCCAAAGCCCTTTAACGGCAGGGAATGGCGGGCGTGGGTTTGGCATACCGCGTTTACCCTCGATGGAGTTTAACAACGCCGTTTCCTCGCCGCATACGAACGCGCCTGCGCCGAGGCGGATTTCCAAGTCGAAGCTAAAGTCGGATTCAAATATATTATTGCCGAGTGCGCCAAAGTCTTTGGCTTGGTCTATCGCCATTTGCAGGCGGTTTACCGCGATGGGGTACTCTGCACGTACGTACACAAAGCCTTTGTTTGCGCCGATTGCGTAGCCTGCGATTGCCATTGCTTCGATAATAGAGTGCGGGTCGCCCTCTAAGATTGACCTGTCCATAAACGCACCCGGGTCGCCTTCGTCGGCATTACAAACAACGTACTTTTGGTCGCTTTGGGACTTAAAGCCAAATTCCCACTTCATGCCCGTGGAAAATCCGCCGCCGCCGCGTCCGCGCAGGCCGCTGTCTTTGATTTCTTTTATTACGTCTTCCTGTTTCATTTCGAATAACACTTTGCCCAGGGCTTTGTAGCCGTCAAAGGCGATATACTCCGTGATATTTTCCGGGTTAACAAGCCCGCAAAGACGGAGTGCGATTCTTTTTTGGATTTTATAGAAAGGAACGTGCTGGAAGTCGTCAATAGTACCGTCGGCCTCGATAGACTCGGGCAGAAGTAACTCCTTAACAGGCGCGCCGTCAATCAGATGCCCCTGCGTAATCGCGGGGATATCTTTTAGCTCAACGCGGCTGTAAAACGAGCCTTCCGGGTAAATGATAACGATAGGCCCTACCTGACAGTAGCCAAAGCAGCCTGTACGCACGATATCCACTTTTTCGGCAAGATTATGCTTTTTTAGTTCTTCTTCAAATGCGGATTCTATTTTTTCCGCGTCTGCGGATAAGCAGCCCGTACCTTGGCAGATAAGCACGTGGCGTTTGCCTTCATGCTTTCTTCCGCCGAGACGCAGCTCCAGATTTTTTATGGTTTGTTGTCTTATGCTTTCGAATTTTTCCAATGGTTTCATTTTTTGTAGGCCCCCTTACGGTTTAATATTTAGCTATGATTTCTTTCATTTCGCCGCCTTTTACTGTTAGGCGACCGTAAACATCTTCGTTTACAAGAACAACGGGAGCAAGTCCGCATGCACCTACACAGCGTGTCGCCATTAAGGTAAACTTATAATCTGCGGTAGTTTCTCCCGATTTTATGCCCAGCTCTGTGGTTACTTCGTCCACCAGCTTTTGTGCGTCCTTTACGTAGCAGGCAGTGCCCATACACACGCTGATGATATAATCACCCTTTGGCTCAATGGAAAACTGGTGATAAAAGGTGATAACACCATATATCTCCGCCATTGGGATTTTTAGCTCCGTAGAGATGATTTTTTGCACCTCAGCGGGGATACAGCCGAAGATTTTTTGGCTTTCATTTAATACAGGCATAAGCCCGCCCATTTTTTCCTTATTGGCCGCTAAACATGCGTCGAGCTTTTTAAGGCGTTCGGGCGTAACAACTTCTTTTTTTGCAGACATGTTATGTATCCTCTCGTTATGCCGTATAGGCATTTTTGCCCTCATTATAGCATGTTTATAAAAAAAGTCAAAATTCAACTGACGATAAATTATCGTCAGTTGAAAATTTCATTATTGTAAAATAACAAAGGGTATGCTATGTTACGGATACAAATGTCTTTACATAAGTAAAAATCAGGGGTGGCGTATGAGTAAATTGAAAAAAATCATGGAAGTAAGCAATGACGTAACAGAGTTGCAAAACGAAGTACGCTTGCTAAAGGCAAAGCTTACCTTGGCAGAAGCCGACGCTTATGCCGCAAAAATGCAAGCCACCGTAGGCAACAAAGACACATCCGGGCTGGACAGCTTTGACGGTATGAAAATAAAATACTTCGATTTTATATTGGAAAAAGCGGCAAACATCCTTTTCTTTTTGGATTCCGACAAGAATTTTACGTATGCATCGCGGTCGTTTTTGGACAAAGTAAACAAGTCACATTTTGAGCTTATCAGCGGAAAATACTACAAAGATATCCTAAAGCCGAATATCTCCAAAAAAAACTTAAACCGTCTGTCCGGCGCGGTAAACAATGCACGCGACAAAAATATCGTCATGCCCTTTGACGAAGAAACAGACCCACAGGGCAACACGCATATGTATATAGCCCATGTGTTCCCGATGATAGAAAAACAAGGCGTAATCACGGGTACGATGGTGCTGCTCAAAGATATAACGGCAGTAAAAGACGCACGTGACGAGGCAGAGCAGGAAAAACAATTAAAATCCAAATTCCTGTCAAACATGAGCCACGAAATCCGCACACCGCTTAACACAATCATAGGCATCTCCGACATAGAGCTGGACCGCAAATCTCACAACCTCGAGGCAACGGAGGCATTTGAAAAAATCAACCTCTCCGGCCGCGGGCTAATGGGCGTACTAAACGACATCCTGGACCTGTCTCAAATGGAAGCGGGCAAATTTGAGCTTTCACAAAACCTGTACGATTCCGCCTCCCTTATCAACGACATAATTTGGCTAAACGTAATGCGCATAGGGGACAAGCCAATCAACTTTGTCGTAAAAGTATCCGAAAAACTGCCCTACATGCTCCACGGCGACGAGGCACGCATAAAGCAGTCCATAAACAATCTGCTTTCCAATGCAATAAAATTTACGGAGCAAGGCACTGTTATACTGGAAATCGACTGCAAAAACAGGCAGGGTCAAAGCACATTAATCGTAACAGTGCGCGACACAGGCCAAGGGATTTCCAAGTCGCAGCTAAAGCTGATATTTGACGATTGCTCCGTAGCGGCGCATGAGTTTAACCGCGAATCTGAGGGCGCGGGCTTTGGCCTGTTTATCACAAAAAAGCTTGCCGCACTCATGGACGGCAAAATATCTGCGGAAAGCGAGCTTGGTGCAGGCTCGGCCTTTACCATAAGGTTTACGCAAAAGGTGGAAAAAA